>CAMLEX010000187.1 GCA_946479055.1 uncultured Bacteroidota bacterium
AAAATAAATTCACTTTCTGTAAAATTAGTGAAAGACTATCTACTAACAATTTGCATATTCTGCTTTTCAGAACGATATATTTTAAAGACTTGGGTTGTTGATATCAGTAATTAACGCAATAAATCGTATTAACTACAGGTGAAGCAACTGGTTTTGTAATAAGATGATTATTTAATGTAGCTGCCGGAGATCAAGTGTAATCATCTCCGCCTGCCACAAACAATTGGGCCAGGGCATTTTTGCAAATCATTGTCTAATCAGACATGGCAATAACCGGTTTGTGATAAGTGAGAAATCACACTAAGGTGGATTCAATTATTGACCGATAACTATCCGCTACCCGTTTTTTATTTCAGAAAGAAAATGCTGGTAAGCCAGCTTTAATCCATCCTTCAAAGAAATTTTATGCTTCCAGCCCATGGCATGGATCAATGAGCTATCCATTAATTTACGTGGAGTACCATCTGGCTTCGATGTATCAAACCTGATCTCCCCTTCGAAACCTATTACTTCTTTTACCACAAAAGCCAGATCCCTGATCATTATCTCCTCTCCTGTCCCTGCGTTTACAAACAATTTATCATTGTAGTTCTTCATCAGGAAAAAACAGGCATCCCCCAGATCGTCGACATACATAAACTCCCGAAATGGCGAGCCTGAACCCCATATTTCTACATGGTCAGCTTTATTCATTTTTCCTTCATGAAACTTGCGAATCAAGGCTGGAATAACATGTGAATTTTGCAAGTGATAATTATCGCCCTCTCCATACAAATTGGTAGGCATAGCAGAAATAAAATTGCAGCCATACTGATCGCGGTAAGCTTCACAAAGCTTTATGCCGGCTATCTTTGCTATAGCATACGGTTCATTAGTAGGTTCCAGCAAGCCTGTAAGTAAATATTCTTCCTTCAGGGGTTGCGGTGCCAATTTTGGATAAATGCAAGAGCTCCCCAGGAATAATAATTTCTTCACGCCATTTACATAAGCTGCATGAATAACATTCGCTTCTATCAGGAGATTATTATATAAAAACTCAGCCCGGTAAATATTATTAGCCAGTATGCCTCCCACTTTAGCCGCCGCAAGAAAAACGAAGTCCGGTTTTTCTTTTGCAAAAAAATCATTTACCGCCTGTTGATTACAAAGATCAAGTTCAGAAGATGTCCGTGTAAGAATATTTGTAAATCCTTCCTGTTCCAGTTTTCTTACAATTGACGAGCCCACCATGCCCCGATGGCCTGCTACAAAAACTTTACTGTTTTTTTCCATTACTCAAATTGCCTTAATGTTTGAAAACCTGACTCTTTCAGAACAACATCCTTGCGGAAATTTTCAATGTCTGCATCTACCATTTCTTTGGCCAGCTCACTCACTGTACATTTTGCTACCCAACCCAGTTTTTCTTTTGCCTTCGTGGGGTCTCCAAGAAGGAGGTCCACTTCTGTTGGCCGGAAATAACGTTTATCTACTTCTACTATTACATCTCCCTTTTGTAAAGGAATATCCAAATTATCTACACTGACTACAATTCCTTTTTCATCTTCCCCTTCGCCTTTGAATTCAATCGTTACTCCGGCATGGGCAAAAGCCAATTTCACAAAATCCCTTACCGCCGTTGTAACGCCTGTAGCAATTACAAAATCTTCGGGTTCATCCTGCTGCAGGATCAGCCACATCGCTTCTACATAATCCTTTGCATGGCCCCAGTCACGTTTTGCATCCAGGTTTCCTAACCAAAGTTTTTTCTTTAATCCTAATACAATCTCCGCCACTCCCCTTGTTATTTTGCGGGTCACAAATGTTTCTCCACGTAACGGGCTCTCATGATTGAATAAAATACCATTGCATGCAAACATGCCATAAGCTTCGCGGTAGTTTACAGTAATCCAGAATGCATACAACTTAGCTACACCATAAGGCGATCTTGGATAAAACGGCGTTGTTTCACTTTGAGGAACAGCCTGTACCTTACCATATAATTCGGAAGTAGATGCCTGGTAAATCTTTGTCTTTTTTTCCATACCAAGAATTCTTACCGCTTCCAGTATCCTCAATGTACCTGCTGCATCCGTATTGGCTACGTATTCCGGCTCCTCAAAACTTACCTGCACATGGCTCATGGCACCAAGATTATAGATCTCATCCGGCTGCACCTGCTGAATGATGCGGATGATATTGGTAGAATCGGTTAAATCGCCATAATGCAGTACCATTTTTAGATTAGACTCGTGTGGATCCTGGTACAAATGATCAACTCTTTGCGTATTGATAAGGGAAGTACGGCGCTTAATACCATGCACTTCATAGCCTTTGCTCAATAGCAACTCTGCAAGGTAAGCTCCGTCTTGTCCTGTAATTCCGGTGATAAGGGCTTTTTTCATTCAAAGGTTTATTTCGGCAAATATAAAGGCCGGTTTTCATTAATCATAGTTCCCTGTCAACAAACCTTTCATACTCACCAATACATCTTAAAAAACGCTCCATTCCTTTTCTTTTATTATTATCCAACTGGTAACTAAGATGCAACGTATAATATTTCTTCAGATCGTAAAGATCAAAAGCTGTCTCCCGAACGATTTCCTCAATATGCTCCAACCCCATGGCATTGGCTTTGTCAAAAGCTTCTATAAAATGATCGGTCAATGGCTTTGTGCTTACCCAGGCCGCAAATACAAAAGGCAACCCGGTAATCAATCGCCACTCACTCCCCAGGTCATAAATGAATGTAGAGATCTTCCGCTGTTCCAAAGCCCGGTCGCCAATGACTAGTCCTGCCGTTGTTCCTTTTATTAGCTGGCGATAAGTGTCATCGCTTGCCTGGATGATCTCAGGATTAATTCCCCATGATTCCTTCATCAGCCATTTTAACAGAGCTACAGAAGAACGGCTTTGATAATCGAGATATACTTTCTTTATCTCATGCATGGGAACTTCGCTGAACAGGCAGACGGAAGCAACCTCACCTTCTGTTCCAATGCAATAATTCCCATTGATATAATAAGAAGGTAGTTGAGGGATAACAGCTACCGGGATCAAACCAACATCTATTTCATCATCAATCAGCATCTGCGCCAGTTTTGCCGGGTATGCGCCTACTAATTCTATCATTTTATTTACCGGCTCCTTTTGCAAACCATAGATCAGCGGCTTTGTATTCAGGTAATTGACAATGCCTACACGAATCTTATCCAATTCAGTTACTTTTGCGGCAAAGATATATCAACTTGTTTGTCGTTTATGGTTTATAGTTTATTGTTCTTTAATCCGTAACAACATTTATATATCCGTAATATCTGTCAACTATAAACCAAAGCAAAAAACCATAAATTTTTAATGGAACTATCAGCTCTCACCGCTATTTCCGCTGTAGATGGCCGCTACAGGAGACAGGTACAACACCTGGACGAATATTTTTCTGAATATGCATTGATGAAATACAGGGTATTGATAGAAGTGGAATACCTGTTGTTCCTGGAAAGAAAAAAATTCTTCAAATTTTCAAGTAAAACCATCAAGCACCTGAATAAACTGGCAGAAGATTTCGGCCTTGAAGATGCGCAGGAAATAAAACAAATAGAATATACTACCAACCATGATGTAAAAGCGGTAGAATATTTCCTGAAAAATGAATTGGAGAAAAGTGACGGAAAAGCGGCAAAAGAATGGATACACTTTGGACTTACTTCCCAGGATATCAATAATACAGCTATCCCGTTATTGTGGAAACATGCTATCGAATATGAATACCTGCCGGGATTATTGAACCTGAATACCCAATTAAAATTACTGGCGCAGGAATGGAAAGACATCCCCATGCTGGCACATACGCATGGCCAACCTGCCAGCCCTACCAAACTGGGTAAGGAAATAATGGTATTTGCAGAAAGGATACAGGCCCAGATAGAGCAGTTTATTACGGTTCCTTTCAGTGCGAAATTTGGTGGAGCTACCGGCAATTTCAATGCGCATTATGTTGCATTTCCCAAAACAGATTGGATAAAATTTGGAAACGAATTCACTGATCATTTAGGTCTGAGCCGCCAGCAGTTTACAACACAGATTGAGCATTATGATAATTTGTCGGCCCATTTTGATTGTATGAAAAGGATCAATAATATTTTGATTGACTTTTCCCGCGATGTATGGACCTATGTTTCCATGGAATACTTTAAACAAAAGACAAAGAAAGGAGAAGTGGGTTCATCGGCTATGCCGCATAAAGTAAACCCAATCGATTTTGAAAATGCCGAAGGAAATTTAGGCGTAGCCAATGCCATTTTTGAACATCTTTCGTCCAAGCTGCCTGTATCAAGATTGCAAAGGGATCTAACAGACTCAACTGTTCTGCGCAATATCGGCGTACCGTTCGCCCATACTATTATAGCCTTTAAATCAATTGAAAAAGGATTAGATAAATTATTGCTCAACGATGCAAAAATTCATGAAGACCTGGAAAATAACTGGGCGGTAGTTGCGGAAGCTATTCAAACAGTTTTACGAAGAGAAAACTATCCCAAGCCTTATGAAGCATTAAAGGAGCTGACAAGAGGAAATAATAAAATTGATAAAAAAGTAATTCATCAATTTATTGATAGCCTTAAAACCGGAGCTGAAATAAAAAAAGAATTAAAAAAGATTACTCCGCATAATTATACCGGCGTGACTGCAAAATTCTAAGCTTGAAAATTTTGTTTTAAAAAAAAATATTGAAATAATTCTTTAGCTCCTTCTTTATAAGTGCTATGAAATGTAAACCCTGCTTTCAGCAAAACTTTTTGCGAAGCGGTATTTGACATTTCTGTTACGGCAAAAATTTCGGTGAGGGATGTTTTTGTAAAGACATATTGAAGACCGCCCATTGTTAGTTCGGTAGCATAACCTTTACCCCAATTTTGCTTGAGCAGCGCATACCCTAACTGCATTTTATTCTCCGTTCTTTCTATGGGGATGAAAGCAAATGAACCCACGAATGCACCCGTCTGTTTTTCTTCTACAGCCCAACGACCAGAAGCCGGATCCTCTCCCAGTTTTTGCAAAATTTCAGATAGAAATTGGTCTGCTTCTTCTCTTGTTTTTGCCGGCCTTATATAGCGCATGATTTCTTCATCACCATTCAACAAAAAGAAATTGTCGCTATCATCTTTTGTATAATGACGTACAATTAATCTTTCTGTTTCAAATAATATATGCGCTGATCCTTTCACCCTTTAAATGATCTTTGAATCATCGGAGTTCCGCCAAGTCTCCCGCCGGGGATTTAGGGGCCGTTTAAGCCATTTCTTTATGTATCTCTGAAGTAAAATGAAATGTAACAGCAGGGTTGTTAGTAATCTCCGTATTTAGAAACCATTCGCTTTGTGCCAGGTAAACCATGTGTCCATCTTTATCTTCCGCGATATTAGCCTGTTTGAACCGTGCAAACTCTTCCAGTTTTTTGGGGTCATTGCTGGTAAGCCAGCAGGCTTTATAAAAAGGCAAAGAATTAAACACAACAGATGCTCCATATTCATGCAACAAACGATATTGAATTACTTCAAACTGCAATTCACCAACACAACCAATGATCTTTCTATTGCCCCCAAACTGGGTGAATAATTGCGCAACTCCTTCATCGGTTAATTGCATCAACCCTTTCTCCAATTGCTTGGTTTTCATCGGATCTTTATTCGCTACCTCTTTAAAAATTTCCGGTGAAAAGGAAGGTATCCCTGTAAAATAAAAATCTTCGCCTTCCGTCAATGTATCGCCAATTTTAAAATTGCCGGTATCAAATAAACCTACTACATCGCCGGGATAAGCATCTTCAATAATGCTTTTATCCCTTGCCATAAAACTGTAGGGATTACTAAAACGAACATCTTTATCCAGCCTTACATGATGAAAATATTTATTGCGTTCAAACTTTCCGGAACATACCCGGAGGAATGCGATCCTGTCACGGTGTTTGGGATCAAGATTGGCATGTATCTTAAAAACAAACCCACTTAGTTTTTCTTCTTCTACATTCACCGGCCTTGCCGTTGTTTCCCTGCTCCGCGGCGTAGGTGCAATTTTGATAAACGTATCCAGCATTTCTTTTACTCCAAAATTATTGATAGCACTTCCAAAGAAAACCGGCGCCACTTTCCCCGCCAGGTAATCTTCCACTTTTAATTCACCATGCACGCCATCTACCAGTTCCACATCTTCCCGCAACTGTGCAGCATCTTTTTCACCCAATCTCTGATCCAATACCGGATCGTTAATGTCGGATATGGAAACACTATCTGTTGCTTTTGTATTAGCCGCAAACAGCAAAAGCCCTTTATCATGCAAATCGTAAACACCTTTAAATTCTTTACCGCTATTGATAGGCCAGGTCATCGGGTGAAGGTGAATAGATAATTCCTTTTCAATTTCTTCCAGCAGGTCGAAACGGTTTTTACCATCACGGTCCATTTTGTTTATAAAAACAATAACAGGAGTATCCCGCATGCGACATACTTCCATCAATCGTTTTGTTTGCGCTTCTACCCCGTTTACACTATCCACCACCAGGATCACACTATCCACAGCGGTGAGTGTACGGTATGTATCTTCAGCGAAATCCTTGTGCCCAGGCGTATCCAGCAGATTGATAAGCGTACCATCATATTCAAAACTCATTACCGAAGTAGCTACCGAAATACCTCTTTGTCTTTCTATCTCCATGAAATCGCTGGTAGCATGTTTCTTGATCTTATTGCTTTTGACAGCACCCGCTACCTGTATCGCACCACCAAATAGCAGGAATTTTTCGGTCAATGTGGTTTTACCGGCATCCGGGTGACTAATGATAGCAAATGTTCTGCGTCGTTGTATTTCGTTGTGATATTTCATGCCCCAATCCCCTAAGGGGATATTAAAATATTTATGATTTGTTGTTCCCTTTTGGGCCGCAAAGGTAAGGCTTGGAAGGGATTTTATATTGCCAGCTTTAGGCGAAGGAACACTGCCATTGCCACGAATTACACGAATTGACACAAATCGGGTTCCCACTTTGTATCTGTAGGGGATATATCAGCCTTTAAATTAATAAAAACTACGTACCTGGCGCTATGATGATAAAACGTTATACAGAAATGAACCCTTGAATTTCTTTCTCCGCCTTTTGAAGTATTGTTTCCATTTTAACCGCAATATTCTTCTCCAGTTCTTTCAACAACAGATATTCTTCCCGTGAGTCAGGCACGAAATCCTTTCTGAAATGTTTTATTTTATTGCTGAGCATTTCATTATCCTGCCAATCGCCCAGGAGATCAAGCGATTTCTTAAGTTTCTTTAAATCACCGGAGTTTATTAAAAAATCTTTTGGGCAAATACTTATCCAATAGGAAATATTTTTTAGCCTTTTTCTTGCTTCGTGCGGCCGCCTCGAAAAATGTTTTGTAACCTGTTTCAACTTTTTTAATTCCTTATTAAGAATGATACCGGTCTTATCCAACAATTGCTGATGAGTGTTTGTTTTTAAGCTTTGCCCAAGTTTCCGGGTTAAATCATTTAATTCTTTTTCATCATATTTACTTAACGCATGTTGCGCCCATGCTTCAGTTCGTTGCAAGGCAATTTTCAAATGAAACCTGAATGCAGTATATGTGATCTTGTTTTCTTCTTCAAACGACTGCAACAACAAAAGCCCAACTTCAATATCCCGGTATTTACCAAGAATGCTATACAATTGTTCTGTTTTTTCAAACTCCACTTCGTTGTCCTTCTCATCCAGGAGAATGGTGAGCAATTTTAAATAGGAACGCATTCTTTTGACGGCTACACGAAGGTCATGCACAGCATCTGTTTCTTTTTGCTCCTTAAGTTTTGAAAGATTTTGTAAAAAAACTTTTTGCTGCCGTTTCCAATGTAACAGTATGAAGATCGTTGCGGGCATCTTTCCAAAGGTAGAACAATACCCGTATTGAAAACCTCACCTATCCCTGTTGAACAGGCTTACTATATTATCCGAAAACTTTGGAAGGATGCACAAAAAGTGTATTCCGCAGTGTGTTTGCTAACAATTTAGTTACGGAGAAAAAATCGGGATCCATATAACATTAAACAAGTATGTTAAACAGAAATAAGATTAGTTACTTAGTAGTTTTTCGTTTTGCCCATAATTGTTTTGAAAATGTTTCACTTTATAAAATCCGCATTCTATATTGGAGCCTAAATTTTTTTTAATAAAAACAAGCACCAATGAAACACAAGTTATTAACCCTTGTCCTGGGAACAAT
>CAMLEX010000188.1 GCA_946479055.1 uncultured Bacteroidota bacterium
ATATTCCTTTCGGTAAACATCAGTTGCGGGTTGAACCGGAGCTGGAAACGGTCTGATAACCTTGCTGTAGCCAATAAGCCTAATGCAAAACCATTTGAGTTTTTAGGTTCAGCTATAAGTATGCTGTCGTTTTCTAAAAAATGAGAATGCAACTGGGAGTGAAACCGGGACATATTAGATCCGAGAGTGATACCAAAATAATAGGGCTTGCTATCATGGTCATACTGATTCAACTCACGTGGCTGTGCCATTGAAGTTTGCGCAAGCAGTATCAATCCAAAAAGGAAATAGAATTCAAGTCTTAACGTACGGGTTTTCTGCCGGAGTAAATACAACATATTCCTAAGCTTAGCGATTTATAACGGGTATCGGAATAACCAACCTTGTTTAAAATTTCAACTAGTTTTTGGCGGTCCGGAAAAGCATTTGCTGATTCACATAAGTATTGATAAGCTTCCTTATTTTGATTGAACCAGCGAGCCATCTGCGGAGCAATAACACCCATGTACAAATTATACAAACTGCGTATGGGTTGTTTTGGTTTTGAAAACTCAATGATCACTAACTGGCCACCGGGCTTTAATACCCTTAAGATCTCTTCCATTCCTTTCTCCAGGTTTTCAAAATTCCGGATGCCAAATGCCACCATCCCCGCATCAAACGTATTTTCCCCAAAATTTATTGTTTCGGAATCTCCCAGCTGTAACCCGATCATGCCTGCAAGTCCTTCTTTTTCAACTTTCTTTTTACCTATTTCCAGCATTTGTTGTGAAATATCAATCCCCTCAATCCGGCCGGGGTTAAGCAGTTTAGAGGCCATAATAGCCATATCACCTGTTCCGGTAGCTATATCCAGGATAAT
The DNA here is from genome assembly GCA_946479055.1 of uncultured Bacteroidota bacterium. The sequence goes on from CAMLEX010000188.1 coordinate 863, forward strand.
CTTGGGGTTATCTTTCTTTAGCAATTTGATAGCTTTTTTTCGCCAGCCTATATCCGTACGGGCCGACAAAAAACGATTCATAAAATCATAGCGGCTGGCTATGCGGTCAAACATTTCAGCCACCTGCTCTTTCTTGCTTTTTGCAGAATCTTTATAAGGGATAATATGATCGTGGGGTAATAATTCGGACATAGGATGCAAAGGTAAGGGGAGGGTTTGTTTTTTGTTTATGCAGGTAAAACAGGGTGGGTCATTCTGTATTCAAAAAAAATCCCTTTTTCCATAAATATCTCCTGGATCGGTTTGCCGTTGTCCTTTACATGACTTCAGATCTTTCAATCAAATTATGTTTCAATGCATATACTACTACACCCACTGTATTTTTTGCATTCATTTTTTCCAGGATCTTTGTTCTGTAACCTTCTACAGTCCGCGAACTCAGGTATAATTTATCGCTGATCTCTTTTGATGAATTTTGCTGGCAGATAAGTTTAATGATCTCAATTTCCCTTTCATTAAAACTGACCGATTCTTTCTTTTTATAAGGATTAAAATTGCTTTTAACAATCATATTGGTCAGCCTGGCTGATGTATGATGGCAATAATAGGTTTTGTCTTCATACACTGTTTCGATAGCATCCAGTATTTCCTGTTTATCGGCATTTTTTAATAAATAACCTTTGGCCCCGGCTTCCAGCATATCTACGATCAGCGTTTCTTCATCAAACATGGAAAGAGCTATGATTTTTACATCAGGGGATTTTTTCAATATAAGCCGGCTTGCCTGTATGCCATCCATAACAGGCATTTTTATATCCGTAATGATAACATCGGGATTTAGTTGTTCTGTCAGTTCTGCCAGTTCTTTACCATTAGATGCCTGCCCAAGCAGTATAATATCTTTTTGACGTGAAAGCATCAACGCCAATCCATCTCTGAATATTTCATGATCATCCGCTATTATAAGGCGTATGCTGTATTTCATATAAGGTATGATTAGTGGTCATCTGAATTTAAAAAACCACGTAGTACCCTTCCCTTGTGAACTTTCAATCAACACCAGGCAGTTTAATATATCGGCCCTGCTTTCTATACTTTTTAATCCAAGGCCACCTGAGGTTTCTTTTATTTTGGCCACGTCAAATCCTATTCCATCATCTTTAGCGAAAATAACTATCCGTTCTTCTTCATATCCAAATCCAATGTACAAATTTTTTGCTTGTGCATGTTTTATTGAATTATGAATGATCTCCTGTAATATTCGGAAAATATGAATTTCCTTTTCTTTTGGAACTTCTACCTGGTGTTTTAAAAATAATTGAATAGGAAGTTTGCTCTTGGCAGAAGAATACTCAATGAATTCACGCAAGGCTTCAAATAACCCTTTTCGTTCCAGCGTAACCGGCAATAAATTATAGGAAATGGATCTCATATTTTTAATAGCATCGTCAATATGATTGCTGGCTTTTTGAATAATGGCTTTGTCCTCATCTGTATTTGTTTCAATACTATTGATATTAAGTTTTATTGCAGAAAGCATAGGGCCAAGACCATCATGCAGATCGTAAGCCATGCGTTTGCGTTCATTTTCCAGTATAGCGATCTCATTCAGCATTCGTTCTTTTTGCAACTTAACATACCGGCGATGATGCCTTAGCATCGTAATGATGAAGAAGGTAATAATGATGGCCAGGAATGCGCCAATAAATGCGATAATATAAATTGCATCATTCATCATGAAGCCTTAACGGTTATTTTTTTCATCTAACCAATCGATAATGTTCCTTGCAGGCACCAGTAAAAAGGCAATGCCATATAATATGTTACATACTGCATTGATAATGGAAAAAGCAGTATTTAATTTACCGGTGTCAATGCTTTTCAGGTCGGATACAATATTATAGATTCCTTCGTAAACCAGCTGGTATGTAAAAAAAATAATAAATCCTGTACAAATAATAAAAACAGGATGCCTGACCAGGTTTCTATCTTCTTGTATGACTAAATAATTAATTGTATTAATGCTTAACAATACTATCAACAATGAATAAAACATTCTGAAATAAGGGTGCAGCCGGGTGATATCTCCCAGTAAAAGATGTTCTGTTACCCAACCCAATACAAGAATGCCTGTTATCAGATAAAAAGTAGTTAGCTTTCGGTACATATGTCCCCAAACAACGAATTGTAACGGGATCAAAATGCTTTCAACCAAAACATACAGGTTGTTTACAGGTATCCAACTGAAATTATTACTGGCAATAGCATAACGGTTTACCAGTTCTACCAATAAAGCCAGGCCGAAAAGAATAAAAAGCTGGTAATAGCGCTGAGATATTACCCGCCAGCGCAGTAACCCGCTTAAAAAAGGAAACAATACAGAAAGACTTAGGAGGAAGGTTGCTATATCGGACATGTGAAAACATTAATTGGCTTATTGAGGATCCAATGCTGAATAAGGTGGTGGCGGACGCTGCCCGTTCTCAACACTTTCACCATCCGCAGCAGCTAATTTAGCGGCTTGTCCGGCAGCTTTTTCGCTTAATGTTCCGGTAAGTTTAGTAACAATATCATTTCCTTCTTTATCAACAGGCATCAATACTAAACGGACAAGTCCTTTATCATCGTTGCCAAAATAAACGCGGACGCCATCTGCTCCATCGGCATTGAGCAGGGCGATGATTGCATCCCGGTTAAATGTTTCAGCAATGGGTAAATTGAATTGCCGCTCCAGGAATGAGCTGTCGCGGATCTGCTTTGGTAAAACAGAATCACGCAGGTTGACAAATTTTACAGAATACTGGCTGCCTTGTTTTACAGGAATGATCTGCTGTCTTGCCCTCGCTTCATCAAAAGGGATCTTACCAGCGCCTCTGTCATTACAACTACTATATAATACTGTTAATGCCGCAAGAATAAAAGCATAACGGAAAAAAGAAATCAAAGGTTTCATTTTTACTTGGTTTTGGATGAATAATATACTTGAATGGTTTTTAGAAAATTAAAATTAAAATAATCGGCTATCGGAATAATCAGTAGAACTACGCATTTACTTTCCGTAGACATGCTCTTGGAAACGGGGTATGAAAGAAAGGATATTTGTGGTTCGCGGATAACGACCAATATCAACGAACAAGCATTCATCACTCTTTTTTTTGAGGGCCCTGTATCAGTAATTTTTTGCCTGCAAACAAGCAGGCAACCATTAACCATTAAACCTTTTTATTATGGCCTCTACATCCGACAAAAAAGCTATGAAAGCTTTTGAACACGACAATGAACACGAAGGAACAGGAATTCCTTGTTGCCCTGAGCTGCTTAAAGATGATCATTGCGATGTCTTTAATTTTAAAAGAATTCTGAATTACCCCGTCACTATTATGGTACAAAACCGCCCGGTACAATATGATACCGAAGTGATCCTGCATTTTCAATTTAAACGTTGTACCCTTGGCCTGACATTAGGCGATCCTATTTACAGTACAACTCTTTTGCCTAAAGAAAAAGTCCGGTTGGCAACTACTGATCGCCGGAGCCGCTTTTCATACGATAGTGAAACAAAATTGAGCTATCGTAGCGAGCAGATATCGGAAGAGCAATATTATATGACAGCAATGCAGCACTACGTAGTTGATGGCGCTAACAGGCAATCTGGTAGTGGCAGCAACAGCAATAGCGGTGACTGGAATTTTCATGGTGATGCACATGGTAGTTATAGTACCTACCTGATCGGCGGATCAGCAGATGCAAGTGTAAACTCAAATGGAAGGCATAACAGTAAATCTGCTTTTGATTATTTACATGAACAGCGTTCACATGTGCAAGGATCAGCCAACCAGGCCGTGAGTGCTACACATAAAGCACATTCGGTCTCTGTTGGTGAAGTTTCTTCCCGTACTCATATCGAAGGGGAATCAGAAGATCATTTTGAAGCAAGCTCCCGCGAGTTTTCCAACCCCAATCATTGCCATGCTATTACATTTTTATTTTACCGGCTCAATAAAAAACAAAAAGTATTCTTTCAACTGGAAAGAATAGAGCGCCGTGTGAAAGATCCTGTAGCTCCCGTTCGTCGCCCGTATAATCCTGCTCTTATCAAGCCTGCTGTTTCTGTAGTGCCGCAGGATCTTTCTGCTACCAATAAGGTTTTCATGAACCGTCAGCAGGTATTTGCACACACAGAAGGGAATACACCGGGAGGTTTTGCGGCAATGGCCGTGCAACCTATGGAAGCCGCATTTGCTTCTGGTTTTGCGGTAAGTGGCGCACAACCTATACCGGTAGAAACCCATCAACAAGTATTGAAAGAACTGGACACCCAGTTACAACAACAAAAGCTGGTGGACAATGCAGGCCAGGTTTCCAAAGACATCAAAGATTCAATTTCATTTGATATGGAATTTTCTTTACCGACAGGAGGAGTTATTGTAAAAGGTTGTTTGGATGAATGTGATGTTTGCGAACCAATTGTAAAGGAAAGATTGCAGTTGGAAAATGATCTTCTTCGCAAACAAATCGAATTATTGGAAAAAACACAGGAGTATCGTTGTTGCCCCCCGGCTCCGGTCATAAATGATTAAAGCAGTGTCCGTGCCCTTTTTCATTTTTTGATTTACCATTTCTTAAACCTTTCTTATGGCTATTTTAATGCATGATTCCACAGCTATCGAAGCTGATATTGATCCCCGTTTTTCTTCAAAAGCTACACCTGGTGATTGTCCTTTATTTACTTTGCCTCATGTTGTTTTTAATGGCCGGAAGATGGTAACAGACGAAAGAGCCATTGTTAATATTCCCTTACGGGCTAAGCTATTGAGTGGTTACGGGAAATATGCAATACAGATAGGAAATGCTGTAACCGGCGTAATGACTATCAGCCGTGTCAATAGCCAGAAAGAAATGAGAGGGGAATACCCGGAATATGACCAAATGGGAAATGGCATCCCTGCCTGTGCGCCAACAGAAACAGTTGCCGGAAGCGATTATACCGTTCTTACTATCAAGCCCGATAATAATTGGCTGGAAGCCGGACAACATTTTCATGTTTTTAAAATAACTATGGGAGGATATCAGCGAAATGCTGACAAGGAAGATCATTTGCCGCCTTATCATACAACCGATATACTTTTCGGTATTCAACGTCCTCATTAATGATGAACTGGTATTTGCTCATACCTGAAACGGCGACTGTTTGGCGCATCACACATTTACTAAGTAAAGAGGACGGACCTTTTGATATTATTTTTATTATCAGGAGGAAAGCAGGATCAGGTTTCTTCGGGAACCTGATCGTTTGCTTTTATTGCCTGAGTATCTGGATAGCATTAACATTTGGATGCTGGTCGGGAACGATTGGAAAGAAAAATTTTTATTGTGGTTTGCTTTATCGGGAACGGCCTGCTTGAGCAAGCTACTGTTTATAGAAATAGTACATCCTCCCATATTTTTGTAGCAGAAGGAAGTAACAAAGCGCCATGCAGCAATAGTGTTATAGTGTGTAATAAGTTATAGTATCTTGTGCCCCGATGGAAATTAAAGATGCCAGATATCTCATCAGCAGCGCCGATTTCAAACAATGTCCTCCTCCTGATAGGGCAGAATATGCTTTTATTGGAAGAAGTAATGTAGGGAAATCATCGCTGATCAATATGCTTTGCAATAAAAAAGCATTAGCAAAAACTTCTTCAGCACCGGGAAAGACGCAATTGATCAATCATTTTGATGTTTTTTCAAATGATAAAAAGAAATGGTATTTGGTTGATCTTCCAGGGTATGGTTATGCAAAAGTATCTCAGACCAGCCGCCGCCGCTGGGAACAAATGATAGAAAACTACATTCGTAAGAGAGAAAACCTGGTTTGCATGTTTGTTTTGATTGACAGCCGCCACGAACCTCAGCAAATTGATTATGAATTTCTAAATGACCTGGGAAAATGGGAAATACCTTTTGTGATCGTATTTACCAAAAGTGATAAAAATAAACCAGGGGCAACTGCACGTAATGTAAACGCATTTCTGGAAGGAATGAAAGAGTATTGGGAAGAGTTGCCTCCTTATTTTGTTACCTCTGCACTTAGCAAAGAAGGCCGTGAGCCTTTGCTGAATTATATTGGCAGTCTGAACCATGGGTTTTCCATTACCGGAGTTTAAATTCTGATTAGTTTGTATTAACATTAATTCTTTTCTTTGCAGGCAATCAGCCAATTATATGAGGAAGATTTTATCCGAAAGAAATATTGTTGTTATCTTATTTGTTGTGGCCCTTGTCGTTTTTTCTTTTGCCCAGGAAGATGCCAGAAAAGCAGAAAAAATGTACCTGAATGCTGATGCAAGTGGCCTGATTACTCCTCCAAAACAAACAGCCGGAAATAATACTGCTGAGGTTAAATCTGAAATTTTTGCTACATCGGTAAAATAAAATCGATTTACAGGAAATTTGCAGCTGCAGTTATGCGGCTTTTTTATTTTTAAAGATACCCGGAGAGGAAAATAGGGGAGACAGACCCTTGTACAGAGTAGCCTCTGCATTTAATTTCGTACTTCGTAATTCTTACTCCATACTTACTAATTCACAACCTTATTAGCGCAACTACTGCTGGCAAAGGCCTCTGGTTTGGCTTTGAAGGCAAAACCCATACCCAGAATATAGCCCATTGCTTCTTTCAATGCGTCGTTGCTCTTGAAGTGAGGGTTGGTGTTGATGTCTGCATGTACTTCCATGTCCACATTGTAAACAGTGAACAGGTTGCATAGCTCATAAGCAATCTCGATGCTTTTTGCAACTTCCATCAACATTCTTTCTTTAATTGTGAATTGCTGGCGTGTTTTGTCATTATGAATAAACATAAAACCGCCGTGTCCTTCCCTTAAAAAAACGATAACGGTGGCAAATTCCGTTTCTTTCCCTTTTACCTGTGAATCAGTGCCAATGCATACTTTCAGCTTGAAACCGGCTGCAGTCTCACGTTTGATAGCATTTTCCACCGCATTCAGGATGGGAAGATCAATCGTATCGCCATTAAATTTTCTCCAGCGCATATAAAAAGAGGTTTTTCTAAGTTATAGAAAAACCTCCAATAAACAATAGGGGTACGGATTATTGTTCTGTTAACAGAACCAAAAAGAGTTATTGACGTAGTAGTTTATCGGTCCACTGATGCTCATTATTGCTAAATCGTACCAGGTACAAACCAGAAATGATATTGCCTGTATTGATGTTGTTTAGGCCGGTTATTAAATACCCTTTGCTGATTATTTTACCATTGAAATCAACAATTGTATAATTATAATTACCCGGACTATTTACTGCGATAATGTTTGAATTGGTGAAGTTACTTACGAGTTTTGGCCTGGGCCTGGCTTCAT
>CAMLEX010000189.1 GCA_946479055.1 uncultured Bacteroidota bacterium
CAGATGGCAGTACGATCCATTTATCACCACATGCTATTATCAGGTATTCCCGTCAATTTGCAACCGGTGCCACCCGTGATATTTACTTGTCGGGTGAAGCTTTTTTTGAAGTAGCAAAAGATCCGAACAAACCTTTTAGGGTGTTCAGCCATGAACTGGTAACAAAAGTATTGGGTACGAGTTTTAGCATAAAAGCCAACGAAGATGACAAGCAGATCTCTGTTATAGTGAGAACCGGAAAAGTATCTGTTTACAACAAGAACAATGAAAAAGATCAGGCAGGGATCAATTCACAAAAACTGACTGGCGTAGTATTAACACCCAACCAGGAACTTGTCTTTTCCCGCGATGAATTGAAGTTTCAGAAAACATTAATTGAAAAACCTGTATTGATCAATCCCGCAGAAATTAAAAACAATTTTCAATATGAAGATGCCCCTGTAGCAGAAGTGTTTGAACAATTGGAAAAAGCTTTCGGTATTGACATTGTGTATGATAAGGAAACAATTAAAAACTGTAAAGTGACTGCCGACCTGGATGATGAATCTATTTATAAAAAACTGGAACTGATATGCAGGGCGATGGATGCCCGGTATGATATAATTGACGGGCAGGTAACGATACAGGCCCGGCCCTGCGAATAATAGGTAATAAATTTTATTTCAACCAAAAAAGAACTGCTATGCTTAGCCACAATAACAACTCAACCTGAAAATAAAGAACCGGTATTGCTGGAAACAATACCGGCCTGAAGTTAAACCCCATCACAATGCAATGGCGTTGGGGTTGTTTTGATCAACCTGAATTGTTTAACCAAAACCAAAGTAAAATTATGCAAAATTGTAAAAGCCTTAACCGGCTAATTTTTCAATTTATGAGAGTAGGATTGCTGCCAATTGTATTAGTTATGTTACTGGTTGGCGTATCATATGCCAAGCCTGCTGACGGACAGGACGTGCTGAAGAAAAAGATAACATTGGATGCCGACCAGGAACAAATAAAATTGATCCTCCGGCAGATCAGTAAGAAAGCGTCGGTAAAATTTGTATACATCGCTCCTAAAATTCAGGATCGTAAAAGAGTTTCTCTTTTCGCTAATGATGAAGAGCTTGGAAAAATACTTGACAGGCTGCTATGTCCTTTTAATATTAAGTACGAAGTAGAAGATGATCAGATTATTCTAAAACCAATTTCACAAACTGGCACTATAGCAAGTGAACTTAATGTTCAAACAGCTAAAGCAGGTACAACTGAACAAAAACCGATTACTGGTAAAGTAACTGATAATGAAGGCAAGGAATTGTCAGGCGTATCGGTAACAGTAAAGGGCACCAGCAAAGGGGTCTCCACCAATACGAACGGTGAGTTTACCATTGATGCCAATCAGGGAGATATACTGGAATTTTCAATTATTGGATATAAGTCATTATCTGCTACGGTCGGCAGTGGTACCGCCATTGCAGTTAAAATGGAAGTAGATATAACGGGTTTAACAGATGTGGTTGTGGTTGGATATGGTAAACAGAAAAAAGTGAGTGTGGTGGGAGCTATTGCAACAGTTCAGACCAAAGAGTTGAAGCAAAGTCCGTCCGCCAATTTGAGCAATGCCCTGGTAGGTCGTTTACCTGGATTAATAGCCGTTCAAAACAGTGGGGAGCCCGGCTACGACGGGTCTGCTTTATACATCCGTGGAGTCAATTCCTTCTCTGGTTCTAACTCGCCATTAATTTTGGTTGATGGTATTCAGCGTTCGTTTAGCAATCTTGATGCAAACGAGGTAGAGAGTGTAAGTATTTTAAAAGATGCATCGGCTACCGCTGTGTATGGTGTGGCAGGTGCCAATGGTGTAATATTAGTTACTACCAAACGGGGTAAAGAAGGCCCTGCACAGGTTTCGTTTTCTGCAGAAACCTCTATACAGACACCCACCCGTCTTCCAAAATTTCTTGGCTCATATAATTATGCAACTCTGTTAAATGAGGCCTATGAAAATGAGGGGAAGGGCGCCAATTATATTTTCTCGCAGGATGATATCCAAAAGTACCAGGATGGCTCTGATCCTTATGGCCATCCCAATGTTGACTTTTTAGAGGAGCTGTTGCGCAAGTATTCAAGTAAAACAACTTATAATCTTAATATATCGGGTGGTAATAAACTGGCCAAATATTTTATCAATGCCGGTTACCTGGACCAGGGTGGTGTATACAAAGATTTTAAAAATGAAGATTACGATGCCAATGCAAGGTTTAAGCGTTACAATTTCCGTTCAAACATTGACGTGAACTTAACAGAAGATATGACAGTGGGTCTCGATCTCGCGGGCCGTATTGAACACCGTCATTTTCCCGGTACTTCTGCTGCTGCTATATTCAGCAGTATATACAGGCATCCGCCCACTTCTTATCCACTGTTTACCCCTGATGGTAAATTTGGCGGTTCTTCTGCATTTAGCGATAATCCTGCAGGCCGCATCAGCCGGACAGGGTTTACTGATGGCTATACCTCAGCTATACAGGGTACATTCAGGCTTACAAGAAAATTCAACTGGATCACCCCGGGGCTTAGCGCCAATGTTAGTTTTGCGTTTGATAATAGCTCGGTATTTACCCGCAGTCGTTCACAAAGTTTTGCCGTGTATGTTTACAACCCAACCACTAAAGCGTTTGATAAAAAATCCGGAACCGATGATACACCATTGGGCGATCCGTCAGAGGTTACCAATCAAACCTATAACCAGTCGGTATTAGAAGCTTCCGTGAATTACCAGCGCAGTTTCGGTGAGCATGAGTTTACCGGAATGGTTTTGTACACACAGCGAACCCGCAATGTACAGGGTGCTCAGTATGCAAAACCCTTTATCAACCAAGGGGTGGTGGGCCGTGTAACCTGGAACTGGCAGGATAAATATTTTGCTGAGTTCAATGGTCGTTATGACGGCTCTGAAAACTTTGCTAAAGGAAAACAATTTGGCTTTTTCCCGTCAATGGCATTAGGCTGGGTAGTTTCAAAAGAAAGTTTCTTTGATAACCTGGCATCCGTGATTTCCTTTTTGAAAATAAGAGGCTCGTACGGGCTTGTTGGTAATGATGGATTAACCGGTCGCCGCTTCCTTTTTCAGAGTATTTATAGTTCAGCGAATGGAGTATATGTGTTTGGTGATAATCCTGCCGGAGTTGGAGGCCTGGCTGAAAATGCTATTGGTAATCCAGATGTAACCTGGGAGAATGCACAAATTGCCAATATCGGTTTTGAATCCAGGTTTCTTAACAATAAGCTGACTTTTAATTTTGATTTGTTTCGTCAGCAGCGTAAAGACTTGTTGATCACCCGTGGTACTATTCCGGCTATTGTGGGCGCCGCATTACCAGCAGTGAACCTGGGTAAAACCGATAATAAAGGTTTTGAGGTTGAACTGGAATACCGTGACAGGGTAGGCAAATTAGGATACTTTGTAAAAGGTAATACCTCCTTTGCCCGTAATAAAGTGGTGTTCAGGGATGAAGCTGAACCAAGATATGAATACCAGGCCCGTACCGGTCTGCGTATTAATCAGCCTTTTGGTTTAGTATTCGATGGTTTTTATGCAGATGCGGGAGACATTGCTAAAAGTCCTGTTTCTAAATTCGGCTCGGTAATACCCGGCGATATTAAATACAAAGATGTAAACGGAGATGGCGTGGTGGATGCTTTTGACCAGGTACCTATCGGGAATCCGGAAATACCTGAATGGATATTGGGCTTAAGCGCCGGGGTTAATTTCAAAGGTCTTGACCTGAGCGTACTTTTCCAGGGCTCCCGCAACTCATCGGTTTATCTCGCACAGGAAGCAGCCTGGGAATTTTTTAACGGTGGTAAAGTATTGGATCATCATTTGGGCCGCTGGACACCGGCTACTGCAAGCACTGCCACCTATCCCGCCCTGCATTCTTCAGAAAATACCAACAACCATACACAACCTTCTGACTTTTGGCAAAGATCAGGCAATTATATCCGCCTGAAAAATGCTGAAGTGGGTTACACATTGCCCAAGAGATGGGTTAGTAAAATTAAAATCCAAAGTGCAAGGTTTTATTTAAATGGTCTTAACCTGGCTACCTGGGACAAGATAAAAACTTTTGACCCTGAAGTACCTAGTGGACGTGGATGGAACTACCCTCAACAAAAAGTATATAATGTGGGTGTAAACATTATTTTCTAACGATACCGAGTATCAGCATTTAAAAAAATATTATGATCAATAAAAAATGGAATCAGGTAATATACACAGGAGTGATGGTGTTACTCCTGGGCTCCTGTAAAAAAAATATATTGGATCAGGCTCCGGAATTAGACCTTGACCAAACAAAGGTGTTTTCAGATGTGTCAAGGGCTGAACAATTTGTAAACAATATTTATGCTGGCCTGCCTAATGGTTTTTGGCCTGCTATAACCGGCACTTATGCTATGGAAGCTACCATCACCGATGAAGCGGACCAGTCCTATCAATGGACAGGGGCCGAACCTTTTCAAAAAGGCGGGTGGAACCCTACGACAGGGGCGATAGCTGGCGAATGGAACAGGAATTATTCCGCTATCCGCAAAACCAACATCGCATTGGAGAATCTGCAGAATGCCGTTGATACCAGGCCCGGGGATGATCTAACCGCCGATCGTTTAAAAGGGGAAGCCTTGTTTCTAAGAGCATTCTTTCATTTTGATCTGGCCAAAAAATTTGGCGGAGTGCCTGTAATTACAAGAGTACTCAGCCCCACTGAAGATTTGGTAGCGGCTAATACCCGTAAAACTTTTAAAGAAACAATTGAGCAGATTGTTAAGGATTGCGATGATGCAGCCCCCCTTTTGCCACAAACTTATACCAGCAGTAATACGGGCCGTGTTACCAAAGGAGCCTGCATGGCCTTAAAAGCAAGAGCATTGCTTTACCTTGCCAGCCCGCTAAACAATTCTTCTAATGATGCGGCACTTTGGGAAAATGCGGCGAATGCTGCTAAAACTGTAATTGACCTGGGTCCTTATAGTTTGCATCCCAATTACCAGGAAACGTTTACAAATACCAATAACCAGGAATAATCTTTTCCCGCCAGGCTGACAATGATGCTTTTTGGGATGAATGCAATTCTCCTTGCGGAGCAAGGTTTGCCGGATGGGGTGGTACCAGTCCAACACAAAATTTTGTGGACAAATACGAAATGAAGACAACCGGTAAGCCAATTACGGATCCTGCATCGGGTTATGATCCTGCAAAGCCTTATACTGATCGTGATCCCCGTTTTTATGCAAGCGTTTTGTATAACGATGCTGATTGGGCCGGGTTAAAACTACAGGTCTATCCCGGCGGTGCAGACATTAATCATCCTACTGATTTTACCCGTACTGGTTATTATATTAAAAAATTTCTTTGGGAAAGCACTGTAAGCTCAGGATTTGGTGGTGCTGCTTTTCACAACTGGCCGTATTTCCGTTTAGGCGAAATGTACCTCAATTATGCTGAAGCATTAAATGAAGTATCGGGTCCAACACCTGAAGTATATGCAGCCCTGCATCAAATTCGTAGTAGGGCAGGCATGCCTGATTTTCCGGATGGATTATCAAAAGATGAAATGAGAGAAAGGATACGAAATGAAAGAGCTGTAGAACTGGCGTTTGAAGAACACCGTTTCTGGGATGTACGACGCTGGAAAATCGCGGAATCAACAACGGGTGTGCCCATAAAAGGGATCAAGATCACCGGTACCGCGCCTAACTGGGTTTATACCCCGGTTGACGTCGAGCCCCGGGTATTTACACCGGCGATGTACCTATACCCCATACCACAGGCGGAAATCAATAAAAATCTCGGTCTCACACAAAACCCTGGATGGTAAACCGAATAGAATCACCGGTTGTTTTTAATACAATAAATAAACAGCCGGTACTTCCCAACCTTCAAAAAAGTGTTTATGAAAATACAAATGAGCAAACTATTTTTCATTGCAGCCTTTACTGTAATTGGTTTTTCCCAGGCATGCAAGAAAAGCGATTATGTTATTGATAGCGATAAAGACCTGGCTTATGTGGCTTTGTCAAAAGGCGGGTTTAGTGAAACGGTAATGTTTGAAAAAATAACATTACAGAACCTGGAGCTCAATGTGGCGGTTACTACCCGTAGTGGTTTAAAAAAAGAGTTGCATGCTACGGTGGATGTTGACCCGGCTGTTCTGGCAGAGTATAATCAAAAGTTTGGAAAAGATTTCCAGATACTTCCTTCTGCTGCTTACTCGGTTACATCTACTGCGGTCACTATCCCCACAGGAACAAACACCATCCAGGTTCCTATCCAGGTAAATACCAGCCTGGTTGATGATACAAAGGATTTTGTGTTACCGGTTAAAATTAAAAGCGCCGGTGATTTACCCATTTCGAAAAACTTTGAATGGGTTTTATTGAAGATCAATAAGTTTAAATATGAGGGTGTATGGGGAACAAAAGGAAAGCGGACTAATTACAACGCTGACGGGAGTCTTAATAGCGAAAATGAGTTAAAATCTCCGGATCATGATAAGACACTCACAAAAATTAGTGCGGATACTTATGATGTAAACCGCGTTGCTAATCTTGCACCAACTCCCGCCAATGTATTTAGGATTAAGATTAACCCGGATAATACTTTGATAATTTCAGGTTATATAGGGGATCCCACTCAGCCTATTAGCAATAACGAAGCTATTGAAAGTGTTTTTAATCCCAGGACAAAGGAGTTTACTGTTAATTACAAATATGTTCTTACTAGTGGCGCAAAGCGCATAATGAATGAAACCTGGACTAAAAAATAATTGAGGGTAATGATTTTTCTCATACCGCAGTCAACATAAAGGGCAAAGAATCATTCTTTGTCCTTTTTTTCCCAGAACATTTTTCCTATGCAATTAATAAAATGGTTTTGCTTGTTGGTGATAGTGGCGGGTATTTCATCATGCAGGCAACCGGCCACAACATTATTTTCTTCTCTTTCACCCGGGCACACAGGAATTGATTTTGAAAACAATATAGAAGAAAATGAATCCTTCAACATCATGACGTATGAATACCTATACAATGGTGCTGGTGTGTCTGTAGGTGATATAAACAATGATGGCCTTGCTGATATTTATTTTACCGGCAACATGGTGCCCGACAAACTTTATCTCAACAAGGGGGATATGAAGTTTGAAGATATTACCGCCAAAGCCGGTGTAGCGGGCCGGGAACGATGGAAAACAGGAACCACGATGGCCGATGTAAATGGCGATGGGTTATTGGATATTTATGTCTGCTATTCGGGACCGGGAACAGATGAAGCAAGAAGAAACGAACTATACATTAATAATGGAGTAAAAGACGGCTTTCCTTCTTTCAGTGAAAAAGCCGCTGAATATGGATTAGATGCACCGGGCACTTTCACTACGCAATTTGCTTTTTTTGATATGGACCAGGATGGTGATCTGGATGCGTTCATGGTGAACCATGCCGATATGTTTTACAATGCATTTTCAAACACTACCAAACTGCGTAATAGCCGTCATCCAAAATTTGGCAACCGTCTTTATCGCAACGATAATGGGAAATTTACAGACATCAGTCAGCAGGCGGGTATTTTTGGAAGCGGTCTCAATTTTGGTTTAAGTGTTTCTGTTAGTGATTTGAATAATGATAACTGGCCTGATCTGTATGTGACCAACGATTATAACGAACGGGACTTTCTTTATTTGAATAACCAAGACGGAACTTTTCAGGAAGTGTTAAAACAAAGCATGGGGCATATTTCACAGTTCTCGATGGGAAGTGATATTGATGATTATAATAACGATTTGCAGCCCGATATATTTACATTGGATATGTTGCCAGAAGATAGCAAAAGGCAAAAATTATTGAAAGGGTCTGATGGATATGATATTTATACATTATTAGTAGATAGTGGGTTTCATCATCAGAATATGAGGAATATGCTGCAACTGAATATGGGTATGTGTAGTGACAGCATTCCGCAGTTTAGTGAAATTGGTCAATTGGCCGGCATCTCAAACACCGACTGGAGCTGGGCTCCACTGCTTGCCGACTTTGATAATGATGGCTGGAAAGATATATACATCACCAACGGTTACCTGCGTGATTTCATTAACCTTGATTTTCTGAAATTCTCTTATACCGAAGCACAAGCTAAAGCAAGAAATGAGGGACAAAAAGTAAATA
>CAMLEX010000190.1 GCA_946479055.1 uncultured Bacteroidota bacterium
GATATTCGACATGCCCGTTACAAACAATACCATTCTTTCAAAACCTAATCCAAAGCCGGCATGCGGTACCGTTCCGAAACGTCTTGTGTCTAAATACCACCACAGTTCATCTACAGGAATATTTAATTCTTTCATTCTTGCTTCTAACCTGTCCAGGCGTTCTTCTCTTTGTGAACCACCAACAATTTCACCGATTCCGGGTGCCAGTATATCCATAGCAGCAACGGTTTTGCCATCTTCATTCTGCCGCATATAAAACGATTTGATAGCAGCAGGATAATTGGTGAGAATAACAGGTTTTTTAAAATGTTTTTCTACCAGGTATCTTTCATGCTCACTTTGCAGATCCATGCCCCAATCGGTGATGGGATACTGAAATTTCTTTTTCTTATTATAGGTGCTTTCTCTTAAAATATTAATAGCTTCTGTATAAGTCAATCTTTCAAAATCATTGTTGAGAACAAACTCCAGTTTTTCCATCAATCCCATTTCACTGCGTTTATCCTGTGGCAATTGTTTTTCTTCTTCCTGCAGTCGTTGTGCTAAAAACTCCAGGTCTTCCCGATTGCTATCCATCGCATACCGGATAAGGTATTTTATAAATTCTTCAGCAAGGTTGGCATTGTCTTCAAGGTCATAAAATGCCATTTCCGGCTCTATCATCCAAAACTCTGCAAGATGTCTTGCTGTATTAGAGTTTTCCGCACGGAAAGTAGGACCGAAAGTATAAATATCACCGAAAGCAGTAGCGCCTAACTCTCCTTCGAGCTGACCACTTACCGTAAGATTGGTAGAGCGGCCAAAAAAGTCTTCTTTAAAGTCAATGTTTCCGTTTTCGTCTTTTGGTGCTTTATCGATGGGCAGTGTCGTTACCCTGAACGTTTCACCGGCACCTTCAGCATCGCTTGCTGTGATGATTGGGGTATGCATGTAAACGAATCCTTTATCATTAAAGAATTTATGAACTGCAAACGCCAGTGAATGACGAATACGAAATACAGAGCCAAATGTGTTGGTCCGAAAACGCAGGTGAGCTATTTCTCTTAAAAATTCAAGCGAATGTTTTTTAGGTTGCAAAGGATATTTTTCGGCATCACTGTCGCCCAGAATTTCAATGGTAGACGCTTTCAGTTCCAGTTTTTGTCCTTTTCCCAATGATGGAGTAGCATTACCCGTCACTTTCAAAGCAGCGGAAGTTGTAATGCGTTTTAATACTTCATCATCGTATTTTCCCAATTCAACAACAACCTGCAGGTTAGTATTAGTAGAGCCGTCATTTAATGCAATAAATTGGTTATTACGGAATGTACGCACCCACCCCATTACTGTTACTTCCTGGTTTACTGGTTCCTGTGTCAGTAATTCTTTAATTTTTATCCGCTTATTGAACATAACTTCTTTTTGAGAGGGGGCAAAGGTAAGCATGGAGGGCAGTATTTGTATGAGTTATGAGCCTGGTCAATACAGTTCGCCCATATGTAGTTTTAAAAGTCTGCCAGGGTTCAAAAGCCTGCTAACCAAAAATTTTTGTTTTTACGAAAAAGGCCGTATCATTGCATCGGAAAGAGGCTGATAAGTAAGTTGTTCTCCTGTTTTATTGGCTCATCAGAAACCTACCTATCCATTCAAGTTAAACTCAACTTTTTCAATTTTCAGACTTAGTGATCAGAGTCACTGCGTTAAACTTCAAGATTTTTGTATGTACGACATTCTGCAACTGAACGATATGCTCGTTCCTGAACTGCTGGACATTGCCGAGCAGCTTAATATTCCCAATGTAAAAAAATTAGATAAACAAGGACTTGTTTATAAAATATTGGATAGCCAGGCAGTTACTGGTTCAAAAGGGGCAGCCAATACCGAAGACAAAGGGAAACGTAAACGCATCATCAAAGCCACTACAGGCAATACTACTGAAGAAGCTGTGATTGAGGATCCTTCGGCACCGCCTACCTCCGTTGAGAAAAAAATAATCAAGAAGGCCGGAGCTTCACAGTCCGCCAGGAAAGAGGAAAAAACCCCTATAAAGAAAACCCGTAAAAAGGCTGATGAGAAAGATGAAATTGAACCAATAATTGAAGAACTACAAGAATCAGATGCTGAAGAAACAAGTTTTGAACAACAAGAACAGCAAGATCAACAAGCTGAACAAGCTGGTACGGTAAACATAAATCGTAACGCCCCGGCTATCGGAACTGAAAATAATTTTACCCAGAATAAACCTTTCCCCCAGAGACGTGAACAGAATTTCAATATTGAATTTGATGGGGTGATCCTTTCAGAAGGTGTCCTGGAAATGATGCCAGATGGCTATGGTTTTCTCCGGTCTTCAGATTACAACTATCTATCCTCACCCGATGATGTATATGTTTCACCATCACAGATAAAATTATTTGGTCTTAAAACAGGAGATACTGTACACGGAGCTGTTCGTCCGCCCAAAGAAGGTGAAAAATATTTCGCTTTATTAAAAGTTGACACCATCAATGGCAAAGGGCCTGATGAAGTTCGTGACCGGGTTCCATTCGATTACCTGACTCCTTTATTTCCTTTTGAGAAATTAAACCTTTTTACTTCGCCCAGTGATTATTCTACCCGAATCATGGATTTGTTTACACCCATCGGGAAGGGTCAACGCGGATTGATAGTAGCCCAGCCAAAGACAGGTAAGACCATGCTGCTGAAAGCTGTTGCCAATGCCATTGCGGAAAACCATCCGGAATGTTACCTGATGGTGGTACTGGTGGATGAACGCCCGGAAGAGGTAACAGATATGGAACGAAGTGTGAAAGCCGAAGTAATTGCATCAACATTTGATGAACCTGCTGAAAAACACGTAAAAGTTTCAACCATGGCTTTGCAAAAAGCAAAACGCCTGGTAGAATGTGGTCATGATGTAGTGATCCTATTGGATTCCATTACCCGTCTTGCCCGTGCACACAATACTGTAGCTCCATCCAGTGGTAAGGTATTATCTGGTGGTGTGGAAGCAAATGCCATGCAGAAACCAAAACAATTCTTTGGTGCAGCCAGGAAAATTGAATTTGGCGGTTCTCTTACCATTATTGCCACGGCTCTTGTAGACACCGGAAGTAAAATGGATGAGGTGATCTTTGAAGAATTCAAAGGAACCGGTAATATGGAATTGCAACTTGAACGCCGCTTGTCCAATAAACGTATTTATCCTGCTATTGACCTGACAGCATCTTCTACCCGTCGCGACGACCTTCTGTTAGACAGGGATGTATTGCAGCGGATGAACCTGCTTCGTGTTTTCCTGGCAGATATGAACGTAGAAGAAGCGATGAGAGAATTGCAAAACCGGATGAAGGGAACAAAAAGCAATGAAGAGTTCCTTGCTTCCATGAATCGTTAATTTCTTTTTTAAACTTTTAATCATGAAAACAAGACTGGTCAAATTATTTGCAAGTTCTTTTTTGTTGGTAATGATTGCCTGCAATAATGAAAAAAGGAAAGAAGAAGAAACAACAACAGTAAAGGAACAGCCTGCTGAAACAAAAACCCCTGCTACCGAGCCTAAAAAAACTGAGATTTCAATAGGATCTGATAGTGCTGAAGTAAAAACAAAGAGCGGAACCGAGGTAAAAGTAGGGGAGAAAGGCGTAACTGTAGGTAGCAAAGATGTAAAGATCGACATCAAAAAGAAAGACGATAATTAGTAAAAACCCTATCGTTCAAAACTTATATAAGCTTCTCCCGGTGAGAAGCTTTTTTATTGCCTTTTACAGAAGTAATTGCACAATCAAAACTGGCTATTTTCGTTATTACGATATCAAAAAACAATATCCCTAACCAAGACTGCTTTGCAGAACCATAATAAATGAAAACTCTTAAACTGCTTTCCCTTTTATTATTTGTTCCTCTTGTGTTTCATGCGCAAAAATCGCTGACCGGCTTATGGGTAGGTACATTAAGCAATGACAGCACAACAGTACGCAAGGACCAGTCTTTTGAAATAGCCCTTACACAGTATAAGGAAAAAGTGTACGGATATTCCCGAAGTACTTTTATTATCAACGACACTCTTTACTATATTTTAAAAAGGGTAAAAGGAACAATAGATGGTGAAATCTGCGAAGTAAAAGATGATGAGATCGTTTCTTATAATTTTCGTGGCCACTTAGATAAGGGCGTAAAGGTAACAACGACTTTCCGCAGAAACTTACAGGACAGCGCCTGGCATCTGGCTGGAGAATGGAAAACAAATAAAACAAAAAAGTTCTATTCCATTTCAGGAAAGGTGGATCTGAAAGAAGAAGCTAACTATGAAAAATCCAAAATATTCCCGCACCTTGAAGAATTAAAGATTGAAAAGGAGCTTGAATTTTATGTGGCATCAAAAAAACCTGCTCCTGTTGCTGACACAAAAATGACAGCTATAACTAAAAAGGAGCAAACACAACAAACACATACAAAGACAGAACCTCAAATATCATCTGAGCTGCCATCTAACACAATTGCGAAAGAACAAAAGAAAGATATTGGAAATCCGTCCTCCGCGGCGGCTCCGGAGATTAAACAACAAGCAACAGTTGTAACAAAAGAAAAAACACAGAAAGCATCAGAAGAAGCAATTGCATCATCAACAATAAAAAAATCTGACTTACCTGCCAGCTCATTCCCGGTTGGACAGAAAAAGAATGTCAACCAAGAGGTACCGAAACCTGAATTAAAAAAACAAGAAACAGCTGTTAAAAAAGATGATTCGCTACCAGTAACAGAAGAAATTGTTTCGTCAGGTATAATAAAAAAGTCCGACCTGCCCGCCAGCACATTGCCAGCCGAACAAAAAAAGAATGTTGGCGCAGAGATGGTAAAACCTGAAATAAAAAAACAAGATGCTATTGTAAACCGAACCGGGACAACACCAACTACCGAAACTGTTGAACCCAAAACAGAAACTAAAAAAATCGATCCCACATCTATTGCAAAATCAACAAAAGAAAATAAAGTTATAACAACGGAACCGATTCAACCGGAGTTCAAAATACCTTCTGCAGCAGCTTTTGTGGAGCAAAGAAAAACGGTAGCGCCACAGATCGTCGAATTTAAATCGGATAGTCTTGAATTGAAACTCTATGACAACGGAGAAATTGATGGCGATACTGTAAGCATATTATTAAATGGAGAGATCGTGTTAGCCAAACAAGGATTGAAAGCATCGGCAATCAAAAAAACCATTTACATACAGCCGGGCAGCGATGAGATCACCCTGGTTTTATATGCAGAAAACCTTGGAAAATATCCGCCCAATACCGGTTTGCTGGTTGTACATGATGGCGAAGATGTTTACCAGGTTCGTTTCAGTGCGGATCTGCAGCAAAATGCCGCAGTCGTTTTCAGGAGAAAGAAGTAAACTCGTTTAGGAATTTCACTAATAAAACTATTATTCTCACACAGCCTTGGTTATGCTTCCTTAGTTTGCACAGGCCTTTTTATGCAATAAAGGTCTAACTTAAAAGAGCCCCAATGTTTTTGCAGTAATTTTAGTTTGACAAAATGATTAGCGGATAATCAAAATCAGTCAAACGAAAAACATGAAATCAAAAATAATATCTGCTGCAATTGTGGTATGCACGTTTACTGCCTGCAAGAATCAGGAAAAGTCCTTATCAGAAATATTGAATAAAGGAAAATGGATAGATCTCAGTTATGAGTTTTCTGCACAAACTTTATACTGGCCCAATAATCCATCGGGATTCAGGTTAGATACTGTTTCTTTAGGAACCACGGCCGGTGGCTATTATTATTCCTCTTTTAGTTTTAATGCACCTGAACATGGAGGCACACATCTTGATGCACCCATACATTTTTCTGCACAGGGTTTAAGTGCAGACAAATTAAGTTTGGACCAACTTACAGGCGATGCAGTAGTAATTGACGTTTCAGAAAAAGCATTAAAAAGTCGTGATTATCTTATTTCGATAAATGATATTTCAGAATGGGAAAAAAAGAACGGAGCCATAAAAGAAAATAGTATTATTTTATTTAGAACAGGCTATGGCCAGTTTTATCCGGATGCTGAAAAATATTTTGGCAGCTCCGAAAAAAGAGCGGAAGGTATAGCGAAAATGCATTTTCCCGGCATTGATCCCAAAGCGGCAGAGTGGCTGGTACAGCATAAAATAAAAGCCGTTGGCATTGATACACCAAGTATTGATTATGGGCAATCCACAGATTTTAAAACACACCAAGTATTGATGGGCGCCAATATTCCTGCATTTGAAAATGTAGCAAACCTGGAACAGTTGCCTGCAACAGGAACTTATGTTGTTGCCTTACCTATGAAAATAAAAAATGGAAGTGGTGGGCCTTTGAGAATAATTGCATGGATTAAGAACTAAAAATTAAACTACAACGAATTATTCTAATGTTCTCTTGCTGTTTTCTTATTTCTTAAACAATTAACCCAACGGTATCTTCTGAGCATTTTCAGCCAACCATTGATCAAATGATTGTATCGAGGAATTAAGTTGCTTTGAAAATTTTATATCACGGGTTTTAGTACAAACTTCTTCAAAGTCCCGATAGAATTGGAACATATTTCCAAGGTCATCGGCGCCCGGAAAACCAAAACTTCTGTAAACTTCCGGAGTAACTTCATTATAAACTACTTCCTGTCCCAATGCCTTAGTAAGCTTTTCAGCCATTTGCTGACAGGTAGGTTCATCGCCGGCAATACCAATAGTTTTTCCAACCATCGTTACTCCTTTTTTAAAAATACCATAAGCGCATTTGCCAATGTCTTCAGCGGCTATACCCGAAAGTTTTTTATCCCCCATTGGAAAAGTGATCGCCAGTTTACCATCGGCACCTCGTTTTGGGCCTGAGCCAAAATAGATCAGGTTTTCCCAGTAAAACGATGGCAACAAAAAAGTAGTAGGAACTCCGGCTTCTGTAAAAAAGGAATTGGCTTCTCCCTTGGCATCAAAGTGAGGCACTTTATATTTCCCCATAAGTGTCGGCATGCGATTGTCATTCAGCGGCACCCATTTCCTGGTATCTTCGAGAGTAGACCATATGACATGCTTCAGCCCTGCAGCCTTAGTAGCGTCAGCCATACTTTTTGCTTCAGCCAATTCTTTCTCCGGCGATAAATGAGCCCAAAAAAAGGTAACACAATAAGCTCCATAGGCTCCGTCCAATACCTGTTTCATCCTTTCGGCATCATCAATATCAGCGGCTACAACTTCAGCACCTAATCTCAATAGTTCTTTAGCTTTATCGGAGGAGGGATCTCTTGTAATGGCACGAACAGCAAATTCACTATTACTATCGTGCAGGATAGCCCGGGCAAGTCCGCCGCCTTGTGCGCCTGTAGCGCCAAATATGACAATGATCTTTTTGGTAGCCATGATTTATAGTTTTAATAAATTTATACCCACGGTATGCTAATCAACCGCTCATTGATCAAATTATTTTTCAACGTCTATTCCAAATTAAAATAGGAGCTATCGTTTCTTCAGGAAGTAATCAACGAATCAATTTTATCAGCAAGTTTTCTGTCCTTCTCGGTAACAATATCACCAGCATCATGGGTAGAAAGCCACACTTCAACAGTATTCCATACATTCTTCCATTCAGGATGATGATCCATTTTTTCAGCGACCAAAGCGACTCTTGTCATGAAAGCAAAAGCTTCACTGAAATTTTTAAACAGGAATTTTTTATACAATTTATTATTGGATTCTTCCCATACTTTTCCGGTTCCTTGCGAAGTTTCACCGGCAGTAAATTTTCTTTCGGTTGTAAAATGTAGTTGCATGATCAGATTTTTTGCTGTTCGAAACTTAAATAAGGTACTAAAAAACAAGATGCTCTTTGTTTTTTATTTTTTCATTGGTTAGTTCCACTACTAATTGAACACCCGCAATAGTACGAACAGGGTTGATGATCCGCTGAAGGTCCGCATCGCTAACCGAATCATCTCTCATTAACCATAAAAAATCAAGGTGCTTAAATTCAGGCAATAAGTATTCTCCTTCAAATTGATTATTGTATAAATAATGGATCAAGGCCGTGCGATCTTCAGCATATTCATACACCGCAAAAAATTAATTGCGTTTTTTTTTGGTAAGCTGAATCTCTATATCATTATTGATACGGAAGTCTACTCCCAATAAATTGTTGACCTGCCAGCAAAACTGGTAATCCTTGATGGGTGCCATTATGCCTAACAAC
>CAMLEX010000191.1 GCA_946479055.1 uncultured Bacteroidota bacterium
ATTTACTGTTGGTGAAAAGATCGGTAAAGAAAAGGGGAGATATGTAGGCCCTGATTTTTTTAATTTGTTCAGTTTCCCTTTGCTGAAAGGAAATAAAGCAACAGCTTTATCGACACCAGATAATATTGTGATTTCCCGGAAAATTGCCGATAAGTATTTTGGCAAACAAGATCCTATTGGTAAGAGTATCCGTATAAATGATAATAGAGATTACCTGGTAAGTGGGATAGTCGCCGACGCTCCGGAAAACTCTACTCTTACATTCGATTTTGTCATGCCCAGTCAGCACGGTTTTGAGGACAGTCATTGGATGATTGATGGCTGGAATCATTTTGGGCCCTCGACTTATGTGATGCTGCGCAGCGATGCTTCTCTGGCCGGCGTAAATGCTAAACTAAAAGACTTTTTATACAAACAGGACAAAGTTCTTAATGATAAAGTGATCTCATTGCAATTATTCAGGGACAGGTACCTCTATTCACGATTCACCAACGGAATTGCCGACGGAGGACGTATAGAATATGTCCGGCTGTTTTCCGTTATTGCCATTTTTATTCTGCTGATCGCATGTATCAATTTTATGAACCTCGCTACGGCTCGTTCTGCCAAACGTTCACGGGAAGTAGGTGTAAGAAAAGTGGCGGGCGCCATGAAAGGAACATTAGTCCGACAGTTTCTGTTTGAAGCAATCATCACCACAATCCTTTCTGTATTGGTCGCCTTAGCGCTGGTTATTCTTTTATTGCCATTCTTCAATCAGCTTACAGAAAAAAACGTTTCGTTGCATATTGGTGATCCTTCGCTTATCATCACATTGCTTTTACTTACATTGATCACAGGATTTATTGCCGGGAGTTACCCTGCATTATTCCTATCGTCCTTAAAGCCCATTTCCGTTTTGAAGGGAAGTTTGAAATTTAAAAACGCAGATAAAATTTTTCGCAAAGGACTGGTTGTTTTTCAATTCACTTTATCAATCTTATTAATCATTTGTACAATCGTTGTATATAAGCAGATGAACTACGTGCAGGAAAAAAACCTTGGACTTGACCGTTCCCGGCTTATCTATATGCCTGTTGAAGGTGATCTTGTTAAGAACTATGAAAATTTCAAACGTGAAGTGCAGTTATCCGGAAATATCGAGAACATTTCTTTTTGCGGAACAGAGCCCACCAATGTAGGATGGTGGTCTCCCGGTATGCAATGGGAAGGAAAAGATCCGGAGGATAAAACACTGTTTGCGCAGGTAGAGGTTAGTTATGATTTTCTGAAGACTATGAAGATTGATCTTGTTGAAGGCAGGGATTTTTCTCCATCGCTTCCTACGGATTCAACCAATTTCATCATAAACGAGGCGGCAGCAAAATATATGAAGATGCAGCATCCTGTTGGGGCTTCATTTTCTCATGGCAATATGAAGGGAAAAATTATCGGGCTTGTAAAAGATTATCATTTTCGTTCGCTGCACAACCCTGTTGCTCCGGCATTTATTAATCTTGCTCCGGAACCGGAAAGTGGTATCGCTATTATACGTGCCTGGCCGAATAAAATAAAACAGACGCTGGCCACAATAGAGGCCGTCTCAAAGAAATATAATTCCAAGTATCCCTTTGACTATTCATTTGTAGATGATGACCTGAAAAGACAATATCATAGTGAGATGACAGTAGGACAGCTTGCCGGTGTATTTGCTTTCATCGCCATTTTTATTTCGTGTATGGGATTATTCGGACTTTCAATGTTTATGGCAGAGCAACGTGCCAAAGAGATCGGCATCCGGAAAGTAATAGGCGCTTCTGTTTCAGGAATTGTGGCTTTGCTTTCACAAAATTTTTTAGTGCTGGTCGTAATTGCTTTTCTTATTGCATCACCGGTTGCATGGTGGGCAATGAATAAATGGCTGCAGGATTTTGCCTACAGAACAGATATTGGTTGGACAGTATTTGCTGGTACGGCATTAATGGCTTTGTGTATTGCGATGCTTACTATAAGCTTCCAGGCAATTAGAGCGGCCATTGCTAATCCTGTAAAATCATTACGGACAGAATAAAAATCATTAAGCCATGATAAAAAACAATATTAAAATCGCATTCCGCAGCTTGCTGAAGCATAAAGTATTTTCATTTATCAACATATTTGGATTAGCTGTCAGTATCGCCGCATGCTTTTTAATCTTTTTATATGTGAGTCTTGAAACCAGCTATGATAATTTTCATTCGAAAGCTGACCGCATCTATCGCGTTGTTGCCGATGTGAGGACGCCGACGGAAACGATCAAATCAAGCGTAATTACCTCCCCTGTTGCCATTAATCTCAAAAAGGATTTTCCGGAAATAGAAGATGCAGTACGTATTGCACCGGAGGGGCTTCTTGTGAAAAAAGGAAACGTTAAGTTCCAGGAAGAAAAATCAGTATTGGCTGATTCCACCTTATTTAATGTATTTGATTTTCCGCTGGTAGCTGGTAGTAAAAATACGGCGCTCGTTGAACCTATGAGTGTTGTCATCTCTCAAACTGCAGCAAAAAGATATTTTGGCAATACGAACCCGATGGGCCAGGAACTACAGATTACCGGTGCAGCCATTAATGCGAAGATTACCGGGGTAATGAAAGATATACCAAAGAATTCGCAGATAGAAGCGGATATGATTTTATCGCAGTCATCTTCGAAGCAGGTAAGTGGTTTTCCCATGTCGGACAGTGAATGGACCAACCATACCAACTATACTTATATCCTTGTAAAACCTCACACCGATGTAAAAGCGCTGGAAGCAAAGTTTCCAGCCTTCCAGGAATTTCATAATGGCGAGCAAGCCAAAAAATTGCAGATGCAGGATTATTTAAGCCTTGAACCATTGCGGGATGTATATCTTCATTCAAAACGAGGTGGATTTATAAGCGGTAACATTAATAATGTTTATATTTTTTCCGCTATTGCTGTATTTATATTACTGATTGCTTGTGTGAATTTTATTAATCTTACTACGGCACGAAGTGCTGAACGTGCAAAGGAAGTAGGCATACGAAAAGTTGCTGGCGCGGTTCGTTTTCAGTTGGCAAGGCAATTTATCAGCGAAAGTGTAATTATCTGCCTGATCGCATTTATAGTGTCACTTGCTTTATCAGCTATTGCTCTTCCATTGTTTAACCAGCTTGCCGGTAAGGAAATCAGCGACAGCATATTTACTAATCCTTTGCATATTGCAGGCTTGTTCATTCTTTCTGTTTTCATAGGTTTGATTGCAGGATTTTATCCATCTCTGGTCTTATCTTCTTTTAAGCCGGTAAGTGTATTGAAAGGGCGCTTTTCTACGGGCACAAGGGGTTTGATACTAAGAAAAAGCCTGGTTGTTTTTCAGTTTACTATTTCGATTGTACTTATTGTTGCGACCATCATTGTATACAGGCAATTGAATTATATGCGCAGCCAGGAACTTGGCTTCAGCAAGGAGCAGACCATTGTTATCAATACCAATTACGATAAAAATAAAGACGCATTTAAACAATCGTTATCCGCTATACCAGGGGTTTTATCATCTGTTTATTCCTCACATGTACCTGGGGGTGGTTCCAATTCTGCATACTCTAAGGTTGAGAATAAAAACGGGGAAATGCAGAAAAGTAATCTTGATTTATATTTTGTTGACTTCGATTATATAAAGCAATACAATTTAAAACTGGCTGCGGGAAGAGGGTTCTCAAAAGATTTTGCCACGGACAGCAGCCAGGCGATGGTAATCAACGAAGCCGCATCAAAAATGTTGGGCTATGCTACTCCGCAGGAAGCTATTGGAAGAAAATTTGACCAATGGGGAAGAAAAGGAAAAATTATTGGCGTATTAAAAGATTTTCATTACAAATCATTGCAGCAGAATGTGCCGCCATTAGTTATGCGTTTTGAGCCCTGGGCATTGGGAATGATCTCTGTAAAAGTATCAGCTGCAAACTTGCCGGCCACCTTAAAAGCAATTGGTAGTACATGGGGTCAGCTTATTCCGAACCGCCCATTTGAATATAACTTTTTAGATGAATTTTTTGACAGGCAGTACCGGGCTGAAGATCATTTCGGTAATCTGTTTTTCAATTTTGCTGTGCTCGCCATTTTTATTTCCTGTCTCGGTTTGCTTGGCCTTTCATCCTATAGTACTATGCAGCGTACAAAAGAAATTGGCATAAGAAAAGTATTGGGAGCTAATGTAACAGGGATAGTAAATCTATTGTCCATCGAATTTATAAAACTGGTGTAGATCTCGTTGGTCAAAGAATCAAAAAAAAAAAAATTAGGAATGAATAAATGGCTGGAGGATTTTGCATATCGTACAAATATTACCTGGTGGATATTCGGACTTGCAGGATTGGTGTCAGTGGTGATTGCATTTTCAACAATCAGTTTCCAGGCCATCAAAGCGGCGATTGCAAATCCTGTGAAAAGTTTGAGAACAGAATAAAAAGTATAGCCATGATAAAAAACTATTTCAAGATCTCCTGGAGAAACCTGGTTAAGAATAAAACAACCTCACTCATTAATATTAGCGGGCTATCCATTGGTTTGGCAGTGGCCATCATTATTATGTTTTGGGTGTCTGAAGAATATAGCTATAATAAATTTCATACGCATTTGCCCAATATCTATTCTATAATGCAAAATGAAAGGCAGGGGGGCGAAATCTACACTACTCAATCTGTCCCTGGGCCATTGGTGGCAGCCCTGCGCAGTGAAATACCTGAGATAAAATATGCGGCCCGGGTAAGTTATCCCGGCCAGCAATTGATGAATACCGGTGATAAAAGCATTTATGAAAACGGCATGTATGCAGAGCCGGATTATTTTAAGATCATGAGTTTTCCTGCTTTGGCAGGTAACCCCGAGGCAGCTCTCCGTGAACCCGGAGCGGTTGTAATCACAGAACGTACAGCAAAAAAATTATTTGGAAAGGAGGATCCGATGGGCAAACTAATTACCCATAATAATATACATGGGTTAAAGGTTGGCGCAGTTATTAAAGATGTGCCAACAAACAGCAGTTTTACGTTTGATGTAGTGTTGCCATTTAGCATTTATGAAAAAGAAAACAATGGCTGGATAAACAAATGGGATAATAATTCACTACTTACCTGGGTAGAACTAAAACCAGAAACAAATCTTACAAGGTTGAATGAAAAGCTACGGAAACTCATTCAACAAAAGCGAAATGATGCCGCACCTGAATTATTTGCTTATCCTCTTTCTGAACTGGCTATGCATGGCAAATTTAAAAATGGTAAACCAGATGGCGGTCGCATAGAGATGTTGATTATGTTGAGTATTCTCGGCTTATTCGTATTGGTGATAGCCTGCATAAATTTTATGAACCTTAGCACTGCCCGTTCAGAACGAAGAGCAAGGGAAGTCGGCGTAAGAAAATCGCTGGGAGCATCAAGAAAAAATCTCATTTTCCAATTTTTGAGCGAAGCTTTTTTATTGACATTTTTGGCACTTGTTGCAGGTATAATAGTAGCCAAAATGATCTTGCCCGGTTTTAATAACCTCACCGATAAAAATGTTTCGTTTGATGTTTTGAATTGGAAGGTCTGGGCTTCATTGATTGCAATAGGATTTTTCACGGGTCTGATATCCGGGAGTTACCCGGCATTTTTTTTAAGCCGTTTTCAACCTGTGAAAGTTTTGAAAGGGATGATCATAAGTAGTAAAGGTGGTTCCTTATTACGCAAAGGACTGGTAACATTCCAATTTATTATTTCTATATTCCTGATCATAGTTACGATAGTCGTATATAAACAAGTAAAATATGCCCAGGCAAGGCCAATCGGTTATAACCAGGAAAATCTGATTGAAATACCAGCAAGGGGAGATATGGCTGATAAATTCAAAATAGTAAAAAATGAACTGTTAGCAATTCCGGGTGTAAAAAGTGTATCAGCCGGTTCAGACGATCTTACCAGGTTCAATGCTTCGACTAACGGAATAGGCTGGCCGGGAAAAAGAGCAGACCAGGATTTTCCAATTGCTGTCACACATGTTCAATACGGCTGGACAAAAACAACAGGATTAAAAATTATAGAAGGCCGTGATTTTAGTTCCGAATATGGCAGTGATTCACTCGCCTGTCTTATTAATCAGGCTGCTGTTAAAAAAATGGGACTTAAGGAACCTGTGATAGGAACAATGCTGAATAATAATAAGGTCATAGGTGTAATAGGCGATTTTGTTTATAATGATGCGTTTGCTTCCCCGGGGCCGTTGGTTGCTTATTTAAGTACTGGTAGTATGAGTCATTTTTTTGTACGCTTACAAAATGATGAAAAATGGGAGAAAAATGTAGCAGGTATTGAACAAGCTGTGAAGAAAACAAATCCGAATTATCCATTTGAGTTTCATTTAACGGAAGAATCTTATCAAAGGAAATTTGAAGGCATACGATCAGGCGGACAATTTGCAAGCATCGTTGGCGTACTAGCCATTATTATTTCCTGTCTTGGCTTGTTTGCTCTTTCTGCTTTCGTGGCAGAACGACGCACTAAGGAGATAGGTGTACGCAAAGTGCTTGGTGCAGGTGCAGGAAGTATTTGGTTCTCGCTTTCAAAAGATTTTTTAAAACCTGTTTTTCTGGCTTTTATTCTTGCATCGCCATTGGCTGCATTGGCAATGCAGAAAATGCTTTCAACCATGGAATATCATATTCAGTTGTCGTGGTGGATGTTTGCGTTGGCAGGATTGCTGGCAATTCTGATCGCCATTGTTACGGTTAGTTTCCAGGGAATCAAAGCGGCAATTGCTAACCCGGTTCAGTCATTGCGAACGGAGTGAAGTAAAAATCATTAAGAACGGAATAAAAATATTTCTATGATAAAAAACTATTTTAAAACCGCCTGGCGCAATTTGATACGCAACAAAGTTTTTAGCGCATTAAACATCCTTGGGCTGGCCACAGGTATGGCTGTTGCTTTGCTGATTGGTCTTTGGGTGCATGACCAATCCTCTTATGATCGGTTTCTTCCCGGCTATCAGCAGGTCTACCAGGTAAGATTTAACTATAACAACAAAGGAGATATAAAAACACAAAGCGAAGTGTGCTTGCCATTAGGAGAAGCACTAAAAAACGACATTCCGGAAGTCGCTTGGGCGGCGCCTGCTTTTGGCCCTGTAACGAATATGCTCGGACTGGGGGATAAAAAGTTGCATCCCCGTGGAATGATAGGTGGTGACAATTTTCTGAACATATTTCAATTCTCTGTACTGAAAGGCAATGCAGCTACAGCGTTGAAAGATCCTTATTCCATCGTGCTCACTGAGTCAACTGCCAAAGCCTTGTTTGGCGATACTGATCCTATCAACAAAATGATTCGCATCGATAACTTTGAAGACCGGAAAGTAACGGCTGTAATAAAAGACCTTCCCCGCAACTCCAGTTTCCAGTTCGATTATATTACTGCATTCAGTGCTTTTGCATCCGGCGGTTGGGTAAAAGCAGCGACAACCAACTGGAGCCACAACTTTTTTAAACTATACATTGCCCTTCAGCCCAATGCCA
Source organism: uncultured Bacteroidota bacterium (assembly GCA_946479055.1). Next base: position 7,533 of record CAMLEX010000191.1, read on the forward strand.
GTTACGAGCAGGCAGCGTCCAAATTAAAAATGCTTATAAAAAAATATGCACCGGAAACCTACGCAATATTTCACCAAGAGGTGACACTGCAGCCTTTAAAGGACTGGCATTTGTACACTGATTATAAAAACGGAGTTGCAGTGGGAGGACTTATTGATTATGTAAGAATGTTCAGCATCATTGGTTTGCTTGTGTTAATAATTGCCTGCATCAATTTCATGAATCTTTCTACCGCAAGCAGTGAAAAAAGATCAAAAGAAGTAGGTATACGCAAAACAATAGGTTCGCAACGAAGTAACCTGGTCGTTCAATTTTTGATTGAATCTCTTGTAATCGTATTTGCTGCATTCGCGGTTTCATTGCTATTAGTACAATTAGTGTTGCCCTGGTTTAACGCACTTACGAATACAAGCATTACGATTCCATTTTCCAATACCGGATTTTGGTTGATTATGTTGGGTTATGTTTTTGTGACCGGTTTACTCGCGGGTAGCCGGCCGGCGTTTTACCTTTCTTCCTTCCAACCCATAAAGGTTTTAAAAGGGGCTATGCAGACAGGTAAATGGGGTACGCTACCAAGAAAAGTATTGGTAGTACTGCAATTCACCTGCTCGATAGCGCTGAT
>CAMLEX010000192.1 GCA_946479055.1 uncultured Bacteroidota bacterium
CATTTCTGTTTTAATCTGCCTGCCATTCACTTCGTATAAAAGTGTCCAACAGACGGCACAAGAGCCGCTATTATTTAAACCTACGACATTTTATGTTGCTGGAATTCTAGATCAGCGGGCAAGTAAGGGTACAGAATCTGATGTTTTGACTAGATTTATCAAAGAGAATCTATCAAAAGACCTTTCCCTAAAACCGGTGATAGTCGAGATCAAAGAACTCACAATACGGGAAACAACGACTAAAACCGGCGTGGTAGAGGGACAGATCAGAATGCAACTGTCATTTAGTTTAAAGGACGACAATGAGAAAAAACACCTCTTGAATTACAGCGGAGGCATGCGCTATTCCGGTCCTGCTTCTAACATTTCAGTAATTGACAAAAACTTAAAGCACCTTGGTAAATCTGCATTGGAATACTTTAACACCTGGATGAACAACAATATCCATACGAACAGAATCCTTGCAAGTAATGTAAAGATTAGTTTTAAGTACTATAAGGAGCAAGCCGAAGGTGATACCATTTACTATGCTGCCAACAGACCCTTAACCTGGTCCGACTTCCAGTCGACCAGAAAAATGTCCAACAAATATGCAGCAATGGTGATGCCCAATATCGGTTATGATCAACGCGAAGAGATTGCAAAGGGTGTGATTCAGGTAACCATTACCTTAAAGACCTACCTCGCCAAAAGTGATTGCTGGCTGGGCAGCCTTTACAAAGATGATTACATGCTGAACCACGAACAAAGGCATTTTGATATTGCCAAGATCGTAACCGAGCAGTTCAGGAAAAAGATCGACGCAGCAAAACTCAGCTCCGACACGTATGAAGCCTTCATAAATATGCAATATCTGGATTCCTATAGGGAGATGAACAAGCTGCAAAAAGATTACGACACGGGGACTGCTCATGGCACGAACAGGATGTCTCAGCAAAACTGGAACAAGCGAATTGACAATCTGCTACTTAGTAAAGTTATTCCCGGGGCTTAAAGACCTTACAATTGCTTTCCACGCATTTATGTTTTGTTACCAGTCGATTTTACCTAAACTTACCGTTCCGCTCATATTAACATTTGTTAACTGGGTGTAAGAGCAGTCTAACAACTTAAGCTTTCTTAAGCCGAACACATAAAGGGAAACCAAGGGATTATCTCTCAAAGATAACTCCTCAAGTTCTTTAAATTGGCTAAAATCTAGTTTTGACAATTGATTCTCGCTCAGTCTGATTAATTTCACCGCAGCACATCCAAACACTTTAAACTCAAGTAAATTATTTTTCTGAAACTCGATCTGCATGAGATTAGGAAGGTTAGGTATGTCGACTTTATACAGGGCATTATCGTGCATTTTTATCTCTTCAAGCTTCAGCAGTCCGGTTAAGTCCAGCGTACCGATTTTGTTCTGATGAACATATAAAGTTCTTAGGTTTGTCATTCCTTTCAGGTTCATGGTCTGGATCTGATTGTTATAACCAAAGATCTCTTCCAGATTTCTCATGCCTTCAAGATCCAATACTTTTACCTGATTATTCCAAAAGCTAAGTTCTTTTAAATTTGTGAAACTTTTAATACCGATCAATGAGCTTATAGCAGCCTGATCTACACTTAGCTTTGTTACTTTTTGTGCTTCTGACAGCTGAATTTCTCCATCTCCATTAAGGTCTATGCCAAGAATAACAAGTTGCTTTTTAAAATTCGGGTCGGGTATTTTTACAGTTTGAGCAATAGCACCGAATGATATTATGACCCCAATAAGCATTATATAGAAAGATAAATGTTCTTTTTTCATCGGTCTTCTTCTTGATTTAATTATGAACAGTCACATTCTTTACCGCGCCTGGTTCCTTTACATCCACAAATCCACTGATTTCATTTTCAATAAAAACATCATACTGGTAGTCCTCATAAATTGGTGATGAGCCTAAAGCATACCCATAAACATTATAGGAGGTACTGGTTCCGGTTTGAACAGCAACTGTTTTTTGTCTTGCAAAGGCAATCCAGCTAATGATGTAATATTTTCCCGGTTTCAGGTAAGTAAACTGAAAGCTTCCCTTATCATCTGTAAATCTACCTTCCACACGGTAAGTAAATGCAACATTGCTCATTGTAGCCTGTTTTTTGCGACTATTAAATTTTTTCTTCAGCTCCAGAAATTCTGTGAAATATGGCGTTACCGGGAATAACAAGATCTGACTTCCTTTAACGCCAAAATTATCTTTACCTTTTTTCTTTAATGCGGCTGTCCCCTGTATAGTAGCTGTTCCTTTTTCCATCAGCTTAGCAGTCTCAACCTCATTAAAAGCAGTAGTGGGAAGAACCCATTCCGGGGCCTTCTGCGCGTAAGCCATATGACCGCACAACAAGAGCAGCAATTTTACCGATAGTACTTTTAGTATTCTTTTATTCATGACTTTTTCTATCCTTAAGGTATGGTTAAAGTTCATCAACCATTCGAAATTACGGGCAGAAAATGTTTACCGCAATAGCTGTAAACAGTCATTTGCAACTAGCTGTAAACAGCTAGTTGCAATGTTTATGGAAGGTTCCACTAAATTTAGAATGTTATATCATCCGCTACATTTCCGCCCTGCGCTGATGCAAACAATTGTCTGTACTTTGCATTGTAAGCATCCTGTTTCTGGGTGTATCCCTGAAAATCTGCTTGTATGTCAGCATGGATCTGCGCATTCCATTTGGAAGCAGCGATCTGGAAATCTCCGAGGGTAATACCGTACTTATCAGCAATCCACTGGGCGCCGTCCAGTCCGTACTCATATGCTACATTTCGTGCTATTTCCAGTTCCTGATAGAAATCTTTATCCGTTTTTATCTGTGCTGTATAGCCTGCATCTTCAGCAGCACCGGTTACAGCATCGCTGAATTTCGGATGCTGACCTGCCTGTGCAAAATACTGACCAAACAGTGTCACAATCTCAAAAGTCTGATCCTGTTTCATTCTTTCAGGCCAGAGCAGGTTCGCTTCCTGCCATACTGGTAATTCTACTCCGAGCGCTTTTGCAATTGCCTCCTCGCTCAAACCGCTTCCTAGTTTGGCGCATGCTGCACTGTAATCTTCGAGGCTAATCCCGTGAATGGGTTCTAATAATTGATTTTCCGACATAATACTTGTTTATAAATGATTAATGCTTTTATCTTTTAACAGGCGGAGATAGAACTTTTCATTTTCTTCCTCCATATCTGGTGTGATCTTGTTCCATTCGTCAAACATGGCACGAAGATATTGCTGGTATAAATCAGGATCTTTGGATTCCCGGTCCTCATAGACCTTCAACAAATGTGCAGTACGTTGTTCGGCAAGACTACGCGCTTTATGCAAAACCATTTGCGCATCGCTGGAAGGCAAAAAAGTGTTCTGCGTCTGGCAATACGAGCAGGTCACATACGTTGCGATGAAGAACATTTTGGAGATCGTTATTTTTCCACCGCATTGCTTGCAGGTGAACTTGTCCTTTATTAACGCAAATGAAGCCAGTTGCTCCTGATAAAATGCTTCCAGATCCTCTTGACCGGCCGCTTCCTGTAATAATGAAGTATAATCATGACATCGCTTTTCAAAAGCATAATGTCGGTTAAGGCAGGCCTCCCTGAAGTCGTTGGATGTAAACACCCCCAATGAATATATTAGACCAAGGATTCTATCCTCTTTAACTTCATTTGCCTGGTCCTGCATCCGGCGTATTTGACCTAGCAATCCCGCCAGCATGCGGCTGTGTGCTCTTTTATACGGGTCCCGATCCGCTTTAAAAATTTCCTTCAGCTCCGGAATGGCAGCGGTACACATTTCTCCCATCCGTGTTTCCAGCTTTTCGAGGAAAACAAACCATCGTTCTTGTGTTTGCCACATCAGTTCTTCCATTATGAATTATTGTCCTTCTTTATGTAAATGCCGTCTGTAAGTTTAATGTCCATGAAGCTGAACCCGCAATAAGCGCAATTGGTCAAACCATCTTGGTAGGCCCTGCCAGCACCACAATTAGGGCAGTCACGTATCTCCATCTGCGCTGCTTTGTCAACCACCTCTCCACCGTAATTCTGTTGGGCAAGAGCTTGTTGCTTTAGCTTTTCCACGTAGCTCAGCGTTTTTTTCTTTTCTTCCTCTGGCATATCTACAGGGATTTTAGCAGTTCTTCTTTCTTAGCGGAATATTCCGCTTCATTGATCAGTCCCTCCTCAAAAAGTACCTTCAGCTTCTTCAATTGTACAGTTATATCATCTGCAGGCTTGGACTGAACAGCAGATTGTTGTTGGTGATTCAGAATCATTGCAAGTGCCGCTGCCTGTTTAGCTGCGTCGTTCAATGCTGTATGGTCTCTTCCGATAGCATTGGCCACGTTGAATTGGGAGAACTTATTCATATCGTCTACCATATTCATTCCGGTAACTGTGTCATAATGTTTGAGCACCTCTTCCGGCAGGGTAGCACCCGCGATCAGGAAGTTGGTTACCTCCAGTCCAAGTTGGCTAAAATAAGGCTGAATAAGTGGCTGCACCTTTTCGTTCAACGCCGAAAGATTTCCCGCCACATCTATCACTGCAATACCTGCCTGTGCAAGCACCTCCGCAAATTTTGCCGCAATGAAATCACGAAGTGCCCATTCCAATTCAGCAATGGTCAGCATCGGGTAGGTCCCTGCGTATTCCTTAAAGAATTTCCCTACGTCTTTTATATGGAGATTGAACGAGCCGAAAGCACGGACACGCACCTGCCCAAATTGCTTATCTCTCATCAGTACCGGCGCCGGCGTTCCCCATTTGAGGTTGATAAACTGGTGGGTATTGAAAAAATAAACATCTGCCTTGAAAGGACTTTGGAAACCGTATTTCCAACCTTTCAAGCGTGTCAGCACCGGAATGTTTTCTGTTTCCAGTTTATATTTTCCGGCGGAAAACACATCTGCCAACTGGCCTTCATTCAGAAATAATGCGGACTGGCTTTCCCGAACGGTTAACATTGCGCCATTCTTTATTTCTTTGTCCCCATCTGCAAACTTCCACATCAACATGTTCGGATTCGGTGTTACAGATTCTATGATCTCAATAAACGGTAATTGCATACTCGGATTAATAATATTGAAGAAATAGCATTTGATTATAATTGTCGAAATTTCTGCATAAACAAAATTCTGGACATTGGAATTTATTTCCAAGTTTTAGCTGACTACAAAACACCTACACAAAGCCCTAGAGTATCTACAGAGCGTCTACATCCACAGAAACCATAATGTTATTTTACCCTGATTTGTGACTTACATTTATGAAAGCATAAATCAGGTAATTATTTCCCCAGATACGCGAAAAACAACCATTAAGGTTGTTCTTTGGAAGCTTTGAACCAGCTTTCCTTACTTCAGACAAACCAATAAACCTAACTGTTTTGTTCCCCTGAAATTGTAGGCGACATCACCTGAGGAACTGGGAAGTGTACATTACTACTAAGTGTATTTAAATCATGCTTTTCCATAAAGGTGGAATGAAGAAAATCTTTGGCAATACATAGGCGTTTGTATATCTCCATCTTGGAGCTTAGCTTTATCGCAGAAACCTCAACTGCCCGTCTCGATTCAGATTTGAGTGTGCTTATGAGATAATGAAGAAAGAAAACAAGATTTTCTTCTGTACCGCCAGTATAACCATGGGTTTCAAGGTCTGAAATCAGCTTTGCAAGTTGAAACTGCACTTCAGGTTCAATAGCATTAAGCGTCTGGAAAAACTCAGGTTGTGTATTGTTAATCAGGAAGGATTGTCAAGTAATTCGTTATCATTTTTCAATATGTCGTTAAAGACTGAAGATGCAAATTCCTTTTAAAGAAGACCGATATCCCCCTCACACTTTCATGGTTATCAATGTTACATGAATAATTCTGTTCATTGTTAAGGATCAGGAATTGTCCGGGCCTTATCGCCAACCTGCGGTTATTAATACCATACCACTCTTCGCCTTTCAATATTGTCTTAAAAGACAAACATCCTACATGGTCATCACAAAAACTAAAACTGCTTGTAGTATTAAAAATAACATTGTGTTCTTTAAACTTGCTAAAGTGCAGCTCTTCGTTAAAATCAGGGCTGGAGTGGTCAGGAAGCGAAGTTAAATACATATGATGATAATTTTCTTACTCTGAAAAGACATACACAATATAGCAATTGCCCGATAAACACTGTTGATTAAAACCATTGTCTCAGGTTATTCTCGCCAATGGATGTTGTAGGTATATGATGACGAACGACAGCAAAAAGAAAGGCACTTCAATCATCATTCCTTTGAAATCTTTATCCAGTAGATGAAAACAGATAATCAAGAGAATACCCGTGGCCATCAGAAAATTTCCCCAGAGAAAAGTTTTAGGTATAAGCATTAGTACAACACTCAACAACGTAAAGAAGCCTAAAACCATTACTCCTTGCTTGCCAATGTTCCATTTCCCAAACAGCTCCAGCATATCAGATTTACCGGAAAACATTGCCCAGCCCTGTTTAGTCCCCATATAGGCAGCAAACAGAATAAGTATGCTATTTATAATTTTCACTATCATCGTTTTAAGTTATGGATTTATCCAGGTAAATAGAAATGTAAAAGCAAAAATTCCACCAGCGGGGCAATGCCATCAATCCGGGTTAGCCACCCTAAAGCCAAACAGTCCTAATTTACCCCTTAATTTGTCGTTTCTGCACCTTATCCCGGGTAAAAAAGATCTTGATATTTGTGTAGCAACAAAAAATCAAATCATATGAACAATACTAAGAAAGTAGATGAGTTTATGAGCAAACTCGAGCATCCGTTGAAAACAGAAATAGAAGCCGTAAGGTCAATCATTGTAAACAGTAATCCAAAAATGGAAGAAGATGTAAAGTGGGGTGGCCCCAGCTTTTTTTACAAGGAAGATCTAGCCACTTTTAACCCCAGAATCAAAAACTATATCGCCCTGATCTTTCACAAAGGTGAGCTGTTGAACATAAAATCTGACTTTCTGGAAGCGGCATCAAAAGGAAAGGTTTACGCAAAGTTCTATTCCATGGAACAAGTGACTACCCATAAAGAACTAATTGAAAAAATGGTCAACACCTGGATTGAATTGATGGACAAGTAAAACTTGTCCTGAAAGTTTGATAAATGTTAGTAAATCCATATTGTGGAAATCTTGTGGATAATTTACTGAAAATCAATCAGATTTATATAGGATATTAGTGTTGTATTTGACATTTTTAGCCATGAAAACGGTCTTGTTTCTTCTCTTAACCCTTGGCATTTCTGTTAGCGCATTATATACAGCCACCAGTATGTCCAATCCCTTTCCTGCATACGGTTTAGTCCTGAGCATCTGGGTTTTATTTTACTGGAGCTATACACGCAGGTCACGCCGCATAGCCAATAGGCGTTTCCGGGAAAACATGTTCCAGGAATACATGCGTAACACAATGCACAATCAGCGTCCATAGGTCACACATTGTTCAATTTTACGTCTTTCCTCTTGCAGAAATATCCATCACCCCTCTGAAAGATTTCGGAACATTGTTTGATGTCCAAAGTTTACTGGTATAATTTACAATCGTAAACCTGTCTGAAGTTCTTCCTCAAACGCTCAGATCAATTGGCAGTGTATAAATCCGTTTTCCTGTTGCCGCATAAATCGCATTACATAGCGCAGGTGTAAACGGGGGCACGGGGGGCTCACCAACACCTGTCGGCTTAGCATCACTATCCAGAATGTGCACATGAATTTGTTTGGGCGACTCTGGCATCCTGATGATCTGATAACCATCAAAGTTGTTCTGTTCCACTTGTCCATTCTTCACAGTAATTGTGCTTTTTAATGCAAGACTGGCAGAAAATTGTGCTCCGCCTTCAAACTGCGATTTAATCCGGTCGATGTTCACGGCCGTACCGCAGTCAACAGCATAATAGACATTTGGAATGGTGATTTTATTATTCGTATCTACCTGAACTTCTACTACGCATGCCACATAGGTTAAAAAGCTTTTATGTGCTGCAAAACCAAGTCCGGTTCCTTTTGGTATATCCTTTCCCCAACCAGATTCCTTGGCTACACGGCGGATAACTTCCTTCATACGACTGATTTCCCAGGGATAGTCTGCAATATTTTCACCATAATTGGGATAAGT
>CAMLEX010000193.1 GCA_946479055.1 uncultured Bacteroidota bacterium
ATCGAGCATGCCCTGAATGCCGCGCACCTGTCCCTCAATGCGACGCAGGCGCGTTTTGGCTTGATCGATCAGCTCTCGATCCGTGGTGGTCTCTTGCGTTAAGGTAGCCATTGCAGTGCTCTTAGCTGCCTCCTTGACATACCCCCTAGGGGTATGTTAACATACGGTCAGACAAAGTCAAGTCCCCACAGGAGGAATTCCATGGCTAAGCCCAAAGAAGTTACCGACACCGATTTCGATCAGGAAGTTCTCAAAGCCGCAAAGCCGGTTTTGGTCGACTTCTGGGCACCCTGGTGCGGCCCCTGCCTGGTTGAATTTCCTGAATTTATTACCATCAACCGCATGTACCGGGGAAGAGATTTTGAATTTATCAGTATTTGCCTCGACGACAGTACCAAAAAAACAAAAGCATTAAAGTTTCTCCGGGCTAAGCAAGCGTCGAATAAAAACTATCTTTTTAATATGGACAATAAGTATGCATTAATTGAAGCTGTTGATCCAAACTGGCAGGGAGCACTTCCCTATACCTTAATTGTAGAGCCAGGTGGAAAGATCGTTTATGCCAAACAGGATCTGATCGATCCCGCAAAGATCAAACAGGCAATTGTTGATCACCCTTTAATAGGCAGGTATTATTAAACTGTTTTTATTTTATGAATGCCTATAATTATTAAGAATAAATCTTCACACAATAATTATAATACTTAAAACTTCGGTTGAGATGTTTGGCCTTCATTATCATATTATACATTATAACTACCTCATGAATAATGACATGACCTTAATAAAAATATTTCTAAGCGCACAAATATTTCTTTCTGTCAAATAAGCATGACTTATTTTCAGTAAACTATTTTGTAAGGTATTGTCATGATTTCCATCTATCTACACATGTAACGTAGATTTCCTAGTATCAAAATGCTATGACATACGGATTTTGCTGAGTAGGTTTGTCCCAGTTGTAACATACATCAACAAAGTACACCGTTCCGGGACAAATGAAAAAACCTTAACAACCGTACCCCCCGGATCAAACACAGTACTCATCTTCCAATATTCTATCGTTAAATTTCTTCCTCTCTCCTATGCTTAACATTTAATCCAAACCCTCAGGGTCGGCATTGTTTTATTTTAAAAATAAATACGATGTTGAAAAGAAAACTACTCCGTTCAGGTCTTTTTGCAAATGGTTTATTGATCATCCTTGCTGCAGTTCATGCAACAGGTACTCAACAATCATTCGATGCTTCACAACAAAAAATCGCTGATTCAACCATTCAATGGGTGAGCTTTGATGAAGACCTTCTGCAGTTTAACGGTCTTTCTGAAACAATCGCTGCGGAAGCTCCTAAAATTGGTTTGCGCAAGGAAGCGATGAAATTTGCCAACACTTACCTGGCAAAAAACAGTGAGCTATTGCAAAAGATAAAAGAAAAATATCCTGCTTATTTCCGGATCATGGATTCTGTTTTTAAGAAGTATGATCTGCCGATGGAATTAAAACACCTGGCTATCATTGAATCGCAATTAAACACAAAGGCAAGATCCCACGTAGGAGCAGTTGGTCCCTGGCAATTTATGCCAACGACAGCACGTCTTTTAAAATTAAAAGTCAGTACCAGGTATGATGAGCGTACCCATTTTTACAAAAGCACCGTAGCCGCAGCGAAATATCTTCGTGACCTGCATAAATTATTTGACGACTGGTTGCTGGTTATTGCCGCCTATAACAGTGGTCCCGGTCCTGTTTATAAAGCAATAAAAAAATCAGGTAGCCGTAACTTCTGGAAGCTTCAATATTTTTTGCCTGAGGAAACAAGAGGACATGTAAAAAAATTCATCAGCACCCATTATTATTATGAAGGCCGTGGTGGTGTTACCACGTCAACCAAACAGGAAGTGACTATGCATAGAAAAACAATGCTTGCCTTTGCGGAAAAACATAATCAATTGCTGAAAGAAAAACAAGCTGGTTTACTTACAGAGGAAGACAATACTACTGATAATTCAGCTAAAGACGAAACGATAGTTGCTAAAGCTAATACGATTGCCGCATTAAAACCGGAAGAAAAATAACCCCCCTTATTCACTTAAAAAATATTGCCGCCCTTCAATTGTTGATCAAAAAGGTTATCGATTGAAGGGCAACTTTTTACTTTTATCCAATATTTCCCATCGCCGGATCCGTACGGCTAAACTCGCCTGTTTCAACCCGGCCTGCATAACGCTTTTCAAACTTTTTAGCGCCGCCTATCTTAATTGTAAAATCATACCATCCATAACTTTTGCTGCAATCAAGAACAATAGTAGCCTTGTCTTTACCAGAACCCTTTTTACCCAAAGACCTTTTACTGCTACTGTTGTTATAAGCATTGTCTTTTAATTCCACATTATAGGATTGATCAGCAGATTGGTTAATTATTCTTAATTCAATATTACCCGAAAGTTTTTTTGTATTCATTTTTTTACATGAATATTCACAAACAATATTTACAGCCGGATCGTTAACATCCCCTCTGAACTCACGAAAGAATCCATTAGGCCCGTTTACCCTGAGATGATAATTTTGATTTTCAAATTCATTGAGATTCCATTTATCCGTTATCTGATCGCCTGCTGCTACTGCATAGTTGCGGACGCTCAATTCATTACCAACCTGCGCATAAACATTAAACGGTGAGCCTGCTGCCAGTTGTCCGAAAATTTCATTTTCCGCTGCAAACTTTATGTCGAATGTTTTTTTATCAGCATTTATCTTTCCATCGGCATACAGCTGGTAAGGTAAAGGGCATGATGAACGAGTGCCATTTTCCTGGCGGGGCATCATGGGAAATGACGACGGTTTTTTATTTATTTGTTCAATTTCTTCCTCTGTCAATTGTTTATAACCCGATGGATCTTTTTTGAATTGCGCTTTATGAATGCTTTCATAAAAAGAATCTTTTTCAACAGAAGATGGTGCAGTTATTTTTTCTCCATTGTATGGCTTGAAGACGGACGTTAAATCGCCGCAAACAGTACGACGCCAGGCAGAGATATTTGTTTCTTCTATTTTTTTGCCAATCTTGTTGCCCAGAAATTTTTCCATGAACTGCAGAATGGATGTATGATCAAACACTTGTGAACAAACAGCTCCACCGCGGCTCCAGGGTGATGCAATAACAAGTGGAACCCTGTAGCCAAGCCCAATAGGACTTTCACGGGCATACTTTTCTTCTGTTCGCTTCAGATCCTGCTCCAGGGATATATACTCTACTGAGGTATCTATTCCTTTTGATACTAAGCCTGTACCTGGCTTACGGGGATGAGGAGGAACAAACGGAGGCACATGATCAAAATATCCATCATTCTCATCATAGCAAAGTATGAATATTGTTTTCTTCCATACTTCTGGTTTTTTTGTAAGAATATCCATTACCTCAGATACATACCATGCTCCATACCACGGCGCACCGGGATGATCAGAAAAATTTGAAGGGCCGACTATCCATGATACGGCAGGAAGGTTTCCGTTAATTGTATCTTCCCGGAATTGATAGAGTACATCACCCTTGGGAACTTTCATTTCCCTTTCTGTATTTTCATCTTTGTATTGCAGCATAGTTAGCTCACGATAATGCGGATCTTTGCTATTAGTAGCAAATGCTTTGGTATGTAAGTTTTTTTCGTACTGCGATAATTTTTCAAAATTTTCTTCCGACCATCTATGCCTGTTTTTTACTCTCTCCAGCAATGCCTTTTTACTTTTTAATTCTTTATTTATTTTTTCCGCTTCTTCACTTGCTGGCGGCAATGTTTGCAGTTTACTTTCCAACTCTTTTATCTGTCCCGGAACTATGCCTTCCATCTTTTGCAGGTAACTGCGATGAGTAGATGAAAACCGAACATTATATTGAGAAAACCATTCAATCGGATTGTCTGTAAAATTTGCCAACCATGAATCTTCATCTTCATCAAACCCGGATTCAATACTTATCTCATTCTGATATATTTTCCAGGTTATCCCATTTTCTTCCAGTCTCTCCGGAAAAGTTTTCCAATTCACTTCCTTATCGTAGTCAACATTGCTGTTTGATACATTTGCCTGCGCTGTGGAGTTTTGTTTTTCCCTGATCGTTCCTGTCCATAAATAAAGCCTGTTTGGTGTAGTGCCTGTTAGCGAAGAACAAAAATTCTGATCACAGACAGTAAAAGCATCTGCTAATGAATAATAAAAAGGAATATCTTCGCGGTTATAAAAACCTAATGTTAACGGTACTCTTTCAAACCCTTCATGACCCGATGCTTTTGCGAGCAGCCATTTATCATACTTACCTTGATTCCTGGCATCTACCTGGTCCGTCCATGAATGTGGAAGAGATCCCAGCCACGTAGCTTTCGTATCCTTCATATTCAGCCGGAATGGGATATAGGTTTCACCTGCATCATTCTTTTGCAGCCATGCTAAATTTTTATCGGGCATCGAAATAGTTCTTGGATCATTAAATCCACGTACCCCCTGCAAGGTGCCATAGCAATGATCAAACGAACGGTTTTCCTGCATCAGGATAACAATATGTTCAGCATCAAGATAAGTGCTGCCTGGCATTGGATCAATAGACAATGCTCTCTGAATAGATGGAGGTAATGTATTGAATAGCCCCGCACCACCTGATAACAAAGCAGCTTTTTTAATAAAATCCCTTCTTGTATTCATAAACCAATGACGTATGTTTTTCAAATATAGATCAATGAAGTATGGCTTTTGCTTATCGCTTCATTAAAAAAACATTACCAGGGAATTATCAATATTGAATAGTGAGTGAGAAACATAATAAGAAATAGTAAAGGTGATTATACTTCACTTTTATTTACCCAGGTGAACAAGTAATTTGATCCCGTTAAAAAAATACCAGTCTTTTACATTGGGATTTCCCCGCTGATCGCCTTCTCCTTGTGGGAAAGGAGGTTTTGCCCTGTAAGCTAACTCTACCGCTTTAGGGCCTTTGGCAGCTAATAGTTTCTGAGGATCTACATAAGTTGTACTTACGTCATCAAGATAGTCTGTAAATAATACCCTGTAGCTAATTTCATAAACAAGATCCCATTTTTCATTAATGTTCACTTTCCATCCGCCACCAAATGGCAGACAAAATTGCGTTCGTGAATAAGGCTTCCTGTTTGAATAGCCTGCCAATCCCTGGCCTTCGGTGCTCAAAGGTTGCAGGTATGTTTTTTTATTATCCTTATCAAATGTATAAGGGTTGAAATGAAACACTCCTACACCTCCAAAAACATAGGGATAGGCATAAAAAATTTCTGGCTCTAATAAATTGTACTCAACACATATACTACCTTCTAATATCTGACTTTTAAAATTCAGGTTACGGGCATGTATATCCGCCTGGGTATTATTTTTATCGTTAGCCGCCACTTTTGCCAGCATGATACCTGTACGGACCACAAAATTATTGTCGAAATTATATTTCAGATTAGCACTGAAAGCGGGCCTGATGTATTTGAAAATAAAATCGTTTTGAGTTAGGTCTCCTTTATAGCACGATACGCCAGCCATTACTTCAGCTTCCCATTGACCATAGCAGGAGCTGGTCACAAAAAGAAAAATAACAACACAGAATCTCATAACTACAATTATTTCGTTTACGTTGAATAGCTGACACACTGAATCAAAAAACAGGGAGTATAGTTTCAAAGGGGGAAGATAAAAATAGCATTTTTTTAAATAGTACAATTCCGTGGGTATTCGCTGCCGATTTAAAGCACACGGGAGAAATTCAACGTTTCTTTGCTATATTTAATTTTACAAAATCTACTTTCCCGTAAAACTAAAAATCGATAATACTTTGACTGTAGTCATGAAAACATTATCCGTAGCGGTTTTTCTTTCATCCATTCTAACAGCCTGTATCAATACTGACTCTCCCGGAACTAATGATAACCTGACCAACGAAGGAACTACCGCACCAATCATAAATTATGCATTGGTAAATACCTATCCGCATGATACAACCTCCTTTACTGAAGGACTTTTAATACACAACGGACAATTATATGAAAGTACGGGTTCGCCGGATGATATGCCACAGACAAGATCGCTTTTTGGCACTCTTGATCTCCAAACCGGTAATATCAATAAGAAAGTGGAACTGAACAGAGACAAATATTTTGGAGAAGGAATCACTTTCTTAAATGATAAAATATACCAGCTTACCTATAAAACCAAAGCAGGATTTATTTATGATGTGAAAACATTCGATAAGTTGGGCGAATTCAGCTTTCCCGGTAAAGAAGGCTGGGGTATGACAACCGATGGATTTTTTCTGATACTTACTGATGGAACAAATATTTTATACTACCTGGATGCTTCTGATTTTAAAACTGTAAAAACCGTACAGGTGATAGATGAAAAAGGGCGGCCTGTAGGAAAATTAAATGAAGTCGAGTATATAAATAACTTTATATACGCCAATGTTTATGAAACCAATTCGATCATTAAGATTGATCCGGTTTCAGGTAAAGTAGTAGGAATGCTTGATCTTAGTTCTTTGGCAAATGAAGCGAGAGGAAGGTATCCTGGTTCTATGGAAATGAACGGCATTGCCTATGATTCCATTTCGCGTAAAGTATATATTACGGGGAAAATGTGGCCCACTCTTTATGAAATTCAATTTGCTCATTAATAAAAGATTTTCCATTCATTAAAAAGGATCAGGTCTGTATTATAAGAATTACAACAGGATACTGCCTTAATTCTGCGCTTTAATTTATAAAAAATTATTAGTTACTCATTGCAAATACCCGTTTACATACCTTCCTTTTTTAAGTTTGGCACACTTTTTTTCTGTGACAGAGAATGACTCAGTTTTATTCCCAGTAAAGTTTTTATTTTTAAATTGTCGTATGATAAAGAGAATACGCCTATCCATTAAAAAGAGTTTAGCCAGTATTGCGCTATTATCCGTTGAGTTAATAATTGCCCTTGCTCTTTTTATTTGTGCTTTGGTTGCATTTGCGCTTATTGCTTATCGCATATTTAATCTGCAAAATGAAGCGTTTGATTTTATAGTTTTTGATAAGGTTTCAAATTTAGTAAGCCTGTCTACCACCAGGTTTATGCAATTCATCACTTTTTTTGGTAACCATAAATTTCTTATTCCGGCAAACGTAGTTTTAATCATTTATTTTCTTTTTATAAAAAAACACAGATGGTATTCTATTAAAGTACCGGTGATTGCTATTGGAGGTGTTTTACTGATGTTCCTTTTAAAACAATTTTTCAACCGGCCAAGGCCGCTGGTACCACTACTTGAACCTGTCAAGGGATTAAGTTTTCCAAGTGGTCATGCATTGATGAGTATGTCTTTTTATGGGCTTCTTATTTTCCTGGTTTGGGAAAATGTTCGTAACCGCTACTGGAGATGGCTGCTTATTACCTTACTTCTTGTATTTATTCTGTTGATAGGTTTTAGCAGGATATATCTCCGCTTACATTATTTCAGCGATGTGATGGCGGGATTTGCGGCAGGAATTATCTGGCTGTCCGTATCTATTTGGGTAATACGACGGCTGGAAAGATATAGCAGGAAAGAAATTGATCCGGTTGTAACAGAAACCCAGCCATCCAAAATACCCGGTTAATCGTTAATCATTCTCATTATCTTTTAATTGTATCTTGTTCTAAAAAATTATTCATGAAGTTTTTGTTAGTATTTTTTTCATTGGCTTTGTTATTAACATCGTGTAGCCGGACTTTTTACATTGTTCGTCATGCAGAAAAAGCAGCATCAGGCAATAATACTACGATGATGAGCAATGACCCACCACTGACTGAAGCAGGTGAAGAACGGGCGGAAGCATTGAAAAATTTATTAAAAACAAAAAAGATCGGCGCTGTTTTTTCTACTAATACAATCCGAACTAAATCCACCGCAGAGCCAACAAGAGCTTATTTTAATTTGGCTATAGAAATATATTCTTCTCTTCCTGACTCAGCTTTTCTTACCAGGCTTAAATCATTAAAGAAAAACAGCCTGATCGTTGGCCATAGTAATACGGTAGATGATATTGTCAATAAATTGTGTGGTTCAACCAAAATTCGGGGTGATCTGCCTGACACAGAATACGATAATCTGTTTATAGTGAAGAAAA
>CAMLEX010000194.1 GCA_946479055.1 uncultured Bacteroidota bacterium
CAGAACATGATGCATATAATATTATCCGGGCAAAGTAGTGATTGAAAGCATTATATTTTGTTGCCTATCCTGTTCTTCCTCAAACAATTTTTCGTTTATGGCCGGATAATTCTTGATTATTCTTTATCTTTTTGGTTTTTATCAATACGATCCCAATGACCTTACTGATAGTTTTCCTGTCTCTGCTGGCCTTAATCATTCTTATAGCTGCTTGTAAGATCAATCCTTTTCTCTCTTTCCTTGTCGTCTGCGTTATTGCAGGGCTATGCCTTGGCATTCCTCTTACTGGGATTACCAAATCCGTAGAAACAGGAATAGGAGCTATTCTTGCTGATACGCTCATCATCATTGTTATTGGCGCCATGCTTGGCAAACTGATAGCAGCAAGCGGAGCCGCCCAGCAGATCGCTACTACGATCATGAAGGCGATAGGATTAAAAAATATTCACTGGGCTTTGGCGCTTATCGGTCTTGTTATTGGCATACCATTATTTTATAATACCGGTTTTGTTTTAATGATTCCCCTGATCTTTTCGATCGTCTATCAATACAGGCTTCCTGCTGTTGCTACCGGTATTTCATTGCTCGCTGCATTGTCAGTAGCGCATGGTTTTTTGCCGCCGCACCCTTCACCTGCGACACTTGTAGGACAATTCAACGCTGACCTGGGTGAAACCATGCTGTATGGAATCGTTGTTGCGATTCCAACGATTATTATCGCCGGCCCTATATTTTCCAGGACACTCAAAAATATTGAGTCAAAACCTCTTGAAACATTCAAGCCACCTGAAATGAAAGAAGAAGAACTTCCGGGTGTTATGAATAGTTTTTTCACCGCACTGCTTCCGGTGATCCTGTTCGCACTTATGACCCTGCTTCCCTTGATCATCCATTCGCAATATGAAGATGTCATTTTTTTCTTTTCCCGTCCATCCATCGTCATGCTGATTGCTTTGATCGTAGCCACATTTACTTTAGGCATAAGACGTGGCAAGAGTATGCAAAGCATAATGAATATTTATAGCGATTCTGTTAAAGACATCGCATTGATTCTGCTCATAATTGCAGGTGCCGGTATTTTCAAGCAAGTACTGGTCGATAGCAAAGTGGCGAATGAAATTGCAGCGCTGCTTAGTAACAGTTCGTTATCTCCATTGGTACTTGGCTGGCTCATTGCAGCTTTGATCCGGGTTGCCGTCGGGTCTGCGACAGTGGCGGGAATTACAGCTGCAGGTATTGTAGAACAATTGGTAAGGGATACAAATACAAGTCCCAGCTTGATGGTTTTATCTATTGGCGCCGGAAGCCTTATGTTTTCGCATGTGAATGATGCCGGCTTCTGGCTTTTTAAAGAATATTTTAACCTGAGTATAAAAGATACACTGCGATCATGGTCGGTAATGGAGTCGATTGTCTCCATTGTTGGTTTGATCGGTGTATTAATTTTGAATTTTATTTTATAAACTAATAATCTGGCATGGAACAAACGGCTGAACAGCGCTTTGCGCAACTAGGATTAAACTTACCACCGGCACCAACTCCATTGGGAGTATATAAGCCATGTCTTATTGTTGGAAATTTTTTATATGTATCAGGGCATGGTACGGTAAAAGATGATAAAAGTCTGATCATTGGCAGGATCGGAAAAGATATGGACCAGGAACAAGGAAAACAGGCAGCACAACAAGTAGGGCTGGCTATACTTGCTACCATTAAAACACATATAGGTAGCCTGGATAAAATAAAAAGAGTGATCAAAGTTTTAGGCATGGTAAATTGTGTGCCTGAATTTGAAAAGCATCCTTATATTATCAATGGCTGTAGTGAATTATTCGCTAAAGTATGGGGAGAAGAAAATGGAGTAGGGGTTCGCAGTGCGGTAGGCTTTGGATCTTTACCGGATAATATCCCGGTAGAGATAGAAGCGATGTTTGAATTGCATTAAAAAAATATTCATTACTATGGAAGAATGGTACCGGATCAATAATATCAATGAAATTGATTCGCCGGCTTTAGTTATATATCCTGATCGGGTTAAAAAAAATATTGCATTGGTCAAAAGCATGATCAATGATGTTGACCGCTTACGACCGCATGTAAAAACAAATAAAGCAAAAGAAGCTTGTTTATTATTGCTGGAAGCGGGCATCAACAAATTCAAATGCGCTACTATTGCTGAAGCGGAAATGCTGGGCCAGGCAAAAGCACCAGATGTATTACTGGCTTACCAACCTATTGGTCCAAAAATACAGCGATTCATTTCGTTGGTAAAAAAATATCCTTCAACAAAATTTTCCTGTGTGGTTGATAATATTTCTTCTGCGCAAGAGATAGCGAAAGAAGCAATGAATGCAGGTATTGAAGTTCCTGTATACCTTGATCTGAATGTGGGAATGAACCGGACGGGAATTATTCCTGGTCAAAAGGCTGTTGAATTGTATATACAATGCTCGCATGAGAAAAACATAATGCCTGTAGGACTTCACGTTTATGATGGGCATATAACAGATCCGGAATTTGATATCAGGGAAAAGAAATGCAATGAAGCCTTTAAAGCTGTTGATTGGTTAAGTAAAGAGCTTATTCAAAAAGGGTTTCCTGAGCCTGTTATTGTAGCCGGTGGTACGCCGTCATTTCCCGTTCATGCTAAAAGAGAAAAAGTACAATGCAGTCCCGGCACTTTCATTTACTGGGATGCAGGTTATCTGCAAAAGTATAAAGAGCAACCATTCTTACCTGCAGCTTTGGTGATCAGCAGGATCATTTCACTTCCCAACGAAACTACAATATGTGCTGACCTTGGTCACAAATCAGTTGCTTCCGAAAATCCATTAAATAACCGTGTTTATTTTATCAATGCTCCGGAATTAACATTTATTGGTCAAAGTGAAGAACACCTGGTATTGCAGGCCAATAAAGATCATCTCTATAAAACAGGTGATGTGTTATATGGAATACCTGTTCATGTTTGCCCTACCTGTGCTTTGTATGAAAGAGCATTGATTGTAGAAGATGGAAAAGTAACAGGCGAATGGAAGATCATCGCCCGTGACAGGAAAATTGTTTTATAAAAAACAAGGATGCCCTATTTGTAATTGATGCACACCCTGAAAAAGAATACACCCGCTTATGATTTTTTTTCATCATCATCCTCAACGTCATCCTGATCTTTGATTATATCTCCCTGGATATGTGCAGCAAGTGAAGTCAGGGCATGTACAAGACCCAGCCCTATGTGTAAATGGTTTTCTACCTTGTTAACCCCTTCAACTGACCGGGCAATTTTTTCTGAAAGCATTTTTTCCTTTTCCGTATCAATTCCGCCTTTTAATATAACCTCACCATTTTTTACATGCGCTTCGATTTTATGGGTATCAATCCCCGGATCTTTATTAATAGCATCCATAACCTTCTGACGAATGATCTCATCATTCATTTTCCCTGCTTGATTTTCTTCTTCCATGATAATGAAATTGATCGCATGAATTTACGAAAAAATCAGGGCCTTTCAAGGACACTTATATTCAATTTTTCAGTCAGGTGAGTGTTATTATTTGTGGGTAAAAATGGCCTCCTGTTGCCCAACTTCCTCTTTTTTAGATGATAGTAAGCGGATATATCTTTATTTATCGCTTTTTCCTTCTGGCACAATTGTTACGACTTAATTCATGCAGGCAGAGCATAAATCACCTGCACTCCTGGTTATGAAAAAGACAAAAAACGCCCCCGAATTAGAAGATAACTTTGATATTATTGTAGATAAAGTGCCTTATCGCATAAATGTCGCAGCATTTTTATTTAATGAAGAAAAGCGTTTTCGCATTAGCATCAATGGAGATAGCGGGCATGTATTTGCGTGGGATCCCGACATTGTCGGCCTTCATGCACTGAATGATGACGCTTCCACCTTGCCTGATAGCCTTGAAAAGGCTATCAGTGACAGGTTGTCAAAAACCATTGTGTATTGAATTAGTTCATTGTAACGAAATTCAAACCAACTGTCTGGGAAAAGTCAAACCCGAGAGTCCTGGATGCGATACTCCTTTTTGTTGTATCAGCACTTTGATCCTGTTGCCCATATCAACCAGGAAAGTGTGAAGCAGGCGCCGAGATTTTTCATCTGCTTTCATTTGTTTTGCCTGTGATGAAAGCCCAAGCCCCAATAAAAAATACCCCTGGCTGGTATATCCTCCGTATTCAAGTCCATATTTAGAACCCCAATGGCATAATGCGGAAAAATTTACATGACTTGTTATATCCTGTTCACCAATATTAATATAAGGGCAATAATTTATTCCATGTTTATGATAGCAGATCAACGTTCCCGCAGTTCTTTGTTCATTGTACAAGCTTGCGGATCCATAGCCATAATCGATAGTCAGTACAAACCCTTTTTGTAATCCCTTTCCGATGTTTTTTATCCAGTCAATAGCTTCAAGATTGATCTCGGTGCGACATCCTTTTGGTAGTGCGATCTGCAATTGGCTAATATAATTTTTTAATGCGGCTGATGCAGGCCGCTGCAATTCAATAAACCCATCTTTGTAGTCTACAAAAACTTCCATCAGCTCATCTTCCATTACTACCTGGTGTACTGAAAAATTATCAACTACTTCATTGGATAAAATACAGCCATTAATGGAGGGAATTTCAGATAATGAATGATGCCAGCTAACATTTCCCTTCAATATTCTTTTTTCCCGCTGCCGCATGTCGGGGCTTTTTTCTATGATGCAATAGTGAAGCTGATCATACATTTTTTTATTTTCCTGTAATTGTTCCAATATATCCCGGCATAGATTGCCTGTTCCGGCACCATATTCTATGATAGTAAAAGGTTTTTTATCCAGCAACAGCCACATCTCCTCCAGTTGTTTTGCAATCATTTTCCCAAACAATGGACTGACGTAAGAGCTGGTATAAAAATCGCCATCTTCGCCAATCTTTTCCCTGCCGGAAGTATAATATCCGGCTTGGGGATGATACAATGCCAGCTCCATAAAATCCCGGAAAGAAACCGGGCCTTCCTTTTTAATTTTTTGTATAATGATTTCAGTTATTGTCACGGTGACGAAATAAAAGCACTAAAAATTTTCTATTTATGCCCACCAACAATCAGAGTAAAGATATCTGTATGCAGCTTCCTATTTCAAGAAATGGTAAATGAATCATACTGCAAAAATCCGCCAGAACTATTTGTCCTTGCGGAAGAATTAAATAATTAAGAACTTACTTTTCCCGATTTAGTGAATCTCTGCGATACATGGTATCTTTAGTTATAGCAGTATCCCTGTTAATGGTATTATCCTGTTTTATTACTGTGCTATCGGAGGTGGTCGTATCCGTGGCTTCATTATTACATGCAAATAAAACTGAAATCAGGAGCATGAAGCATAACTTTTTCATAGTTCAAATTTTTGTACAAAATGAGACTCAATTATATTGCCAATCCGGTAGAATTTCTATAATATCCTGACCATGATCTTTACCTCCTCATGCAAATAGGAGCTTGTGATCAAAAATGCCCGTTTATTGTGTAATGAAATTCACATTAATCCTCAAAATGGGTAAATACTGGGAATGATGATTGCAATGATGAATGGGAGTAAGAATTTTCATTTTGGACTTAGTATACCTATGAGATAACTTTAGGGATCCAATTGCCGATTTTATTCTTTGAGGAAGTGAGAAAAGAAATATCTTATTAATGTAATTGACAGTAAAGTTTTATTGATGAAAACAATTATTGTAACCGGGGCATCAGGAAACCTGGGACAGGCAGTCGTTCAAAAGTTTTTAGCAGAAGGTGTTACCGTTATCGGAACAATTCTGCACAATGATACGGTTATGATGGATAACCCAAAATTGGAGAAAGTGATCGTTGATCTCACTGATGAGGAAAATTCAAGACAGTTTGTTGAAAACGTAGTGGCTAAACATGGCAGCGTTGATGCTGTTGTTCTTACAGTAGGAGGGTTTGCAATGGGCGCGATTGCGGAAACAAAAACGGCTGATATTATGAAGCAGTATAAACTGAATTTTGAAACAGCTTATAATATGGTCCGTCCTGTTTTTTTACAAATGATGAAACAGAATAGCGGCCGGATATTTTTAATTGGTTCCCGGCCGGGACTTAGCACCAAAAATGCTAAAGGAATGGTGGGTTATAGTTTGGCCAAATCACTGATTTTTCGATTAGCCGAATTAATAAATGATGAAGCCAAAGGACATGATGTAGTTGCCAGTGTTATTGTTCCCAGCACTATTGATACTCCTCAAAACAGGAAAGCAATGCCGGACGCCGACTTCAACAAATGGGTAAAAGCTGAAGAGATCGCTGATGCCATTTATTATTATGCCTCCAATGAAGCCAGGTCATTAAGAGAGCCTGTCATCAAGGTTTATGGAAATTCATAGAGTGAGCGTTATACCCGGCCTGTCAGGATAAATTATTTTGGATTATTGGGTTCCAATTTTTCTAAATTAGAAGATTGAAAACTCACTAAATATGGTTTGATAAGTTCTATAGATTATTCAAAAAATAAATTGCACCTTCTGATGAATGACAAAGCAAAGATTTTAGACACAGAAATTCTTTCCAATAACTGGTACACACTTAAAAAAATTACTTACCAATTTCAAAAAAATAATGGCGAATGGCAGACCCAGCAAAGAGAAGCATACGACAGGGGTAATGGCGCTACCATTTTGCTTTATAATAAGGAAAAGAAAACTGTGATCCTCACCCGGCAGTTCAGATTACCTACTTATATTAATGGCAATGATAGCGGAATGCTGATAGAAGCATGCGCTGGGTTATTGGATAAAGATAATGCCGAAGATTGCATCCGGAGGGAAACTGAAGAGGAGACAGGCTATAAGGTGTCACATGTGCAAAAAATATTTGAAGCATATATGTCTCCGGGTTCTGTAACAGAGCTTATTTATTTTTTTATTGCTGAATACTCCAGTGATATGAAAGTACATGAAGGCGGCGGTATAGATCATGAGCAGGAAGATATTGAAGTAATGGAGATATCTGTTGATGATGCTTTTAAAATGATAAACACCGGTGAGATCAAAGATGGCAAAACTATTATGTTGTTGCAATACGTAAAGCTTAATAATATTTTATAATTATGAGTAAATCTCTGATGATTCTTGTTG
Source organism: uncultured Bacteroidota bacterium (assembly GCA_946479055.1). The sequence continues at coordinate 7,168 of CAMLEX010000194.1, forward strand.
CAGGTCCTTATCGCTCAGGTACAAATGATGATCCTGTTTTAATAGAGGCCAACGTAAAAGCGATGACCAACTCGGCTTTGGAACTATACCGGATGGGGCATATGCCGGTATTGGGCGAATGGTTCGCCTTGCCATTGATAGAAGCTGCAGGCTCCCAGGAAACGGGTGATGCGATATTCAACGAGATCTTTCACCCCATCGCCATACGTCTGATTGATCATTGTGATGCGGTGTTAAGAATTGGCGGCGCTTCCAAAGGCGCTGATGAAATGGTTAACACAGGGAGATTGAAGAATAAGATTATATTTTATAAACAGGATGATGTTCCCAAAATTGGAGAAGGATAAATTGGTTTATAAGTGCTAAGAAGAAATTGAATAATTTGCATGATTGATACTTTTGAAGGTGAGGGAACATCACTTATTCGTAACGAATTATCGATAGTAAAATATAAGCCGGTTAGTGTGTAGATTGGAAATTTATAAATAAGTAATCATGGAAAAGGAAATAGTCATTATCGGCGGTGGTTTTGCGGGGATCAACCTGGCAAGGAATCTAACTAATGTGGAAAATTTTCATATTACACTTGTTGATAAGAATAATTACAATTTCTTTCCACCTCTTTTGTACCAGGTAGCTACCGGTTTCCTGGAAGTTTCCAATATCAGTTATCCCTTCCGGAAATTGTTTCATGGAAAAAAGAACATCAACTTTCGTTTGGGTGAATTGCAAAAAATTGTTCCCGAAAAAAATAAAGTGCTGCTGTCGACTGGTGAATTGTCTTACGATTATCTTGTTCTTGCCACAGGAACAGAAAGCAATTTTTTCGGAATGGAAAACATTCGTCAACATGCCCTTCCCATGAAGACGGTGGATGATGCGATTGAAATGCGTAATACATTGCTTCAAACAGCA
>CAMLEX010000195.1 GCA_946479055.1 uncultured Bacteroidota bacterium
AGCCTGCACAACTTCCACCCTCCGCTATTCTTGAAAAAAGAAAAAATGAATTAGTTAAATTATTACCTGATTGGAACAATGCAGAGCAAAGCGGGATTTTTGCTGAAAACTTTTTTCCGGATTATCCGATCGATAGTTTAAAAAAACAAGCCAAAGAATTATTTGCAAAAGCCGGAAAGATAATTTCAGTAAAAGAAATGAAACCGGAAAATCAGTTGAGGGGATCGTTTATCCTGGAAGGTGAAAACTCAGATATCCTTATTTATTTTACGTTGTCACCAGAAAATCCACCGCTGATACAGGAATATAGAATAAGAGGAATAGCCAAATAGATTGATGCCGGGAAATAATAATTCGTTTGAAAGGGTAAAACAAGCAATGTAAATATAAAGGCCTGTAAGAGTGCTAAACTTTTACAGACCTTTTTCTAAAAATGGGGGTAAAAACAAGTGAATGATTAAAAATTGTTTATATCAATCAGGAGTGGTCTTTTCCTTCGAGGCATTTTTTTCCTTAGCGGTTTTAATTTCTTTTAGTTTATTAATAGCACTGGTAGTAAAAGGATATTTGTCCAGCGTCATGTTGTAATACTTTTCAGAATTGGCCAGATCACCGGTTAAAAAATAAAACTCACCCATCGAATCATAAGGATTGTAACCATCAGGGTATAAGCTGATATATTTTTCAAAATGAGCTTTCGCCGCAGCAGTATCTTTTTTCTCTTGCAGACACAGATAGCCCATGAGATTATGAAGTGCTGGTTCATCAGGAAACCTTTTTAGATAATCTTCTACAACCGGAAGTTGTTCGGCAGGAGTAGCAAGACTGAATATATAGAAAAGTCCGATCACGATGCCATCGGGAAACATCTTCTGGAGTTTAGCCCAGACAGGACGATTAGTTTCAGGCGTATTGCCAGGTGCTACGGTAGAGGCAAATAGTTTTTCGCCTTCGGTTTTATTTGTTGCGGATTTTACAGCTTTTTCTGCATAAGCTTTTTTCGTTTCACCATTGGTAATGCCCTCCATCAACACCAACGCAACAGTGAAATCAGGATCTAATGCCAAAGCTTGCTTAAGATATTCATAGGCTTGTGGAAATTCAATGTTCTTCATGTGTTCGGCGCCTTTTTGGGCAAGCTCTTTTGCTTTTTTCGATTTGGTGGTCCATGTCATCGTTTTATCCTGAGCCGTAGCGGACAGCAGGATCAGTAATAGGAAAAGAATACTTACCAGGCTTGCTAATTTCTTTTTCATAAATTTTTTTTTGAGTTAAGAAATCTGTTAAACCCAGGGCGGGAAAAATTGGTAAGGATAGGGCGGGAGAATTAAGTGGTAATATAAGGTACAGCTTTTTTGATTGAAAATTGTAGTAGGGTTAAGAATTTTTCACTGCTCTGACTTCATACTGATTGTTATTTTATCGGGGGTTGAAAAAAAATCTATAGGTCAGATATTTTGATGGGGTCAGAGATGAACGCAGATGAGCACAAATGCTCTTTTCTATGGGCAAAAAGTATTTTCTTGTCTAACCATTTTCAACGTGAGCCCTACCCGTTATTCTTTCTTTTTTTTCTGTTCAATCTTTTTTGTAGCTTAACAATGCTTTCCCATTTGCATTTTCCTGACTCTGCATTCTTTCTCCGCACTTGAAAACCCTACCTAAGGGAACTATCAATTATCATTAATTAACTACTAAACACAAAGCCATGAGAAAGACAATTTGTTTTGGGCTGCTGTTTGCAGCCAGTTATTTTGGTTTCAGCCAGGAAAAAACACTGGTACATTCACTATTGCTGAAACCAAAGGCAGGTATGAAACTTCAATTTGAAAATAGTATGAAAGCTCATAATCAGAAGTTTCATTCTTCAGCCGACAACAAGGTGTTTGTATTTGAAATTATTACCGGTGAAAAAATGGGTACTTTCCAGATAGCCTGGCCGCCTACATCCTGGGCTGAAATAGATAACATGAAACCCAACCCAGCACATGACCAGGACGTTCAAAATACTATTGCCCCTAAAGTAGAAGAAAACGAAGGCATGATGTTTTCCCGCCGGGTTGATTCATTATCACATGGAGACAATGACTGGACCATTCCAAAAACCCAGGTTACTATCTGGCATATCAAACGCGGTAAGCTGGATGAATGGCTGGAAAGGGTAAAAAAAGTTAAAATGGCATTTGACAACACAAATGATAAACGCAACAATACCATTTATACCAAACTAATGGCGGGAACGGATCAACAGGTAATCCTTATTTCCCGTTATAAAAATGGCTGGAAAGAAATGGAGCCGGGTTATTATATCTCTTTAAAAGATGTAATAACCAAAGCATATTCCGCAGAAGAATGGGATATTCAGCAAAAGGCCTTTAACGATTGTGTTGAAAGCACAGAAACTTATCTGCGGGTTTACCGGGCCGATCTGAGTTCGAAATAGGATTTAAAAAGGGGACGCCCCGATTGCTATCGGGGCGCCCCCTTTGAATTTTCCCCCTTCGGGTTTAGTTTCTGTCATTAAATTAAATGGCGGATTGATTGAAGTTTTTCTTTTAAACGACATACACTTATCCTCACTATTAAAGTAAGGTTTATAAACTTCATTAATGGTAGCAATAGTTCTTTACCCCGCCTTCGCAAGTCTTTCCTTTACTTTTTGCATTGCCGTTTGCCGGGCTTCCTCCACCGTTTTGCCGGCAGCACGGGCAATGGTAGCACCGGGATCAGCATTGGTAATATGACAAAAATATTCATCACCAATTTTGTAGGTAGTAATATGAACTAAAAAGCCATTTATTTCTTTCAATTCGTCCTGGTAGTGTTCTGTGTTCATAATGTCATTGATTTTTCTTTTCAGCCGGCGTGCCGGCTTCTTTCTCAACCTGGGCGCCTACTAAATTTCCCCATTCTGTCCAGGATCCATCATAATTGCTGACCATTGGAAAGCCCAGCAAATACTTTAATACAAACCAGGTATGACTGCTTCTTTCGCCGATGCGGCAATAAGCGATTACTTGCTTATCTGGGGTAATGCCTTTGCTTTTGTATAAAGCCTCCAGTTGGTCTGCTGTTTTGAATGTGCCATCTTCATTACATGTCTGTATCCATGGGATATTCATCGCTCCGGGAATATGACCACCGCGTTGGCAGGTTTCAGCCAATCCGGGAGGGGAAAGTATTTTACCGTTGAATTCATCGGCCGAGCGGACATCCACCATTACAAAATCTTTTGATTGCATGGCATCCTGTGCCTGCCGCAGATAGGTACGCAGACTTTCATCGCGGTTATTGGCACGATACATTACCGGTTCATGAGGTGAAACTACCTTCGTCATTTCTCTTGCTTCGGCCAGCCATTTTTTACGTCCACCATTCATGATGCGAACGTCCCTGTGGCCGTACATTTTCATTTCCCAAAGAGCCCAGGCTGCAAACCAATTGTTATTGTCGCCATACAAAATCACCGTTGTATCATTGTTGATACCGCTTTCACCTAACAGTTTTTCCAGGTTCTCTTTACTGATTACATCACGTTGCAAAGTTTCGCATAATTGTGTCTGCCAGTTCCAGCCAATGGCTCCGGGAATATGACCTTCTTCAAAAGCAGTCGTATCCACATCTACTTCCACCAAAACAACATTGTGATCGAATTTGTGTTGATCTACCCAGTCAGTAGATACAAGCACTTCGGGTTGTGCATAGTCTGTCATAGTAGATAAGTTTAGCGTGAAGAATAAAAGAAAGGATTGCTAAGTTACAATCGTCAAAGAGCCTTATCCAAACGATTTTTTGCACATTGATTCATATTGCAAAATGCTTTGGGGTATCCATCAATTGTAATATGGCATGAATTTCCAATTAATATAGCAGCGTCGAAACCACGGTAATACCTTCCCGGATAGTAAACAAGTGGGAACAGAAGTCAAAGAATAAATGTAACTTTAATACAGCTCTTTATTTCTTACTTAAAACTATACCATATGGATCTCCTGCATCGCCTTGAATATTGGGGTGAAAGGCACCACCCCCGGTGGATGGATATAGTACGTATTGCTTTGGGCGTATTTCTCGTCTACAAGGGTATTGACTTTCTCAACAACATGGGTAACCTTGTTACCTTAATGTCCATCAAATCCTCCTTTGGTGATTTCAGTTATATTTTAATTGGCCATCTTATTGTATTTGCGCATATCATGGGTGGTATTTTTATTGCGCTGGGAGTGCTGACAAGGTTTGCCTGTCTTATGCAAATCCCTATTTTGCTGGGAGCCGTTTTTCTTATCAATATGCCCGGCAATATAATGAAGCCTTATTCGGAATTGATCATTTCAATAGTTGTGCTATTACTATTGATCTATTTTCTGATCGCCGGTAATGGACCATTATCTGTTAAAGTAGAAGAGCCGGAAAAAGTGAAAAGGGCTGTTTAGTGTTTTTGCTAATACAAAACATAAACCAGGTTGAACTGTAATGACCTAAGTGTTATTTCTATTGCGACAGTATTGTTCCGAGTTATTTATATCCCGGCCCATACAAAGCTTTACCCGCCCTGATACCTGTATGTTTTTCATTGTCCACAGTTATTTGTCCATTCACGATCACATAACGAAAACCTTTGGAATAAGCATGTGGTTTTTCAAACGTAGAAATATCTTTCACTTCCTTTTCATCAAAAATTACAATATCAGCGGCATAGCCTTCCCGCAATAAACCTCTGTCATGCAACTGAAATTTTTGTGCCGGTAAGGAAGTCATTCTGCGTATTGCTTCTTCCAGGGAAATTACTTTTTCTTCCCGTACATATTTACCAAGCACTCTTGCATTCGTACCGTAGCCCCGGGGATGTGGCATGCCTGCATTCAATATGCGGATGCTGGCATCGCTGGCAAACATATTGAAAGGATATTGCATGATGCGTTTTACATCTTCTTCGCTCATACCATGAAAAACTGCGCTGGCGCCACCATTGATCATAATATCAATAACCGTTTCAGCTTCGGCTTTTGCTTTATGTTTTCTTCCTTTCAGTAAATTAATTTCTTCAATGCTTTTGCCATTATAAGTGGTGTCTGCTTTGTGAAAAGCCACTACAGCATAACTGAAATGTTTTAATTTTCTTTTCTTGAGCTTGCGCCGCATTTCACTGATCACATACTTTTTTATTTCCGGTCTTTGCAATCTTGCCTTAATAGAATCCTGCCCATCCGCTAAAATTTCATCCGGGATCAACGTACTGATAGAAGTACTGCTGGCGGTATAAGGATATTGATCAATGGTCACTTCAATACCCTCTTCCCTGGCTTGTTTTATCAGGGCAATCGTTTCTTTACTGCGTCCCCAGTTTTGCTGACCGCTGAGTTTGAAGTGTGAGATCTCTACCGCAATATTTGCTTCACGTCCAATGGTCAATGCTTCCTGGATTGCCTGCATCGCACTATCGCCTTCATCACGCATATGAGTGGCATACACAGCATTATATTTTGCAGCCACTTTTGCAAGTGAAATGATCTCTGGTGTTTTGGTATAAGTGCCGGGAATATAAATCAGCCCTGTAGAAAAACCTACGGCACCTTCTTTCATGGCTTTATCAACAATAGCATCCATCTGTTGTTGTTCCGCCGGAGTTGCATCACGATTAACACGACCCATTACTGCTTTGCGTACATCATTGTGCCCGATAAGCGTAGCTACATTTATGGAAAGTTTTAATGAATCGATAAAACCCAGGTATTTGCCAATATCAGTATTTGATAAACCACAATTACCGGTGATGGTAGTCGTCACCCCATCATAAATAAAACTTTGCGCCATCGGATCCTTTGCTTCATCTTCTTCAATATGCGTATGCACATCAATAAAACCCGGCGCTACAACCAGGCCGGAAGCATCTATTGTTTTTGCTGATGAAAAATTTAATTGCCTTCCAGCACCAATGATCTTTCCATCCTTTACGGCTATATCTCCATAATACCAGTTATTGCCGGTGCCGTCAATGATCTTTCCATTTTTGATCAATATATCGCAAGCGGATTGCTGGGCAGTTATTGCCAAAGGAAACAGCAGTGAAATAAATAACCATTTCATCAACTCAAGATAATGAAAGAATAGAAATGGAAATGTTTTGTCAGGGAGTAACGGGTTCATTCGCTTAGGTAATCAGGTTCAGAAATAGCTGGCAGATTTAGATTTCAGGATAGTTTATTCCTTTCAGCATTAAAAGTTTACTTCTTCATTTCCGTAGTCGAAACACTTTTACATTAAGGAAATTATCTTTAACTACCGTGAAGCAACGATATTAATTGCCTAACATCTTTGTCGCCCTGTCTTTTCCCTGCATGGCTAAAATTCTTCCCGGCGCTACTTTCAATGATTGCTCAAATTGATGTAAAGCTTCTTTAGGTTTGTTCATTGTCAGCAGCCATTCGCCGTATAATTCAAACGAAGGTTTTGCAATATGAGGCGGACCGTAAGCATAACTGGTTTTGCTTTCCGATTCTGTAGCTTGTATGAAATTTTTTTGTGCTTCCGCTGAATTCTTTTTCAGCAATGCAAGCATGGCTTTCAGTTCCAGTTCCATTACTTCCGTTTTTTCCAGGTCGCCTATAGTGGCAATGCTACGATTAATATTGCCGCAAACCCTGATGCCTTTATCGCTTACCCCTTGCTGTTCAATCAATCTTTCACCAGTCAATTGCATAATTATTTTATCCATCCCGTCTGCGTTGTTGTTATAATAAGCCTGCATTCCTTTTACAAAATAATTCTTGGCACGGGTCACTATATTCAAATCATTTTGCTGAAAAGAAATATCGGCAACAGGTGACAAATAATCATTGGTCTCCGCCAGGTAAGTTGATTGCATAGTATCATGTGTGCTCTTGCTACAGGGCTTGGGAGTTATATCTCTACTGTATAAAGGTTACTTTCTTTATTTTTCCATTCTCAACTTCATATACAGCTACTGCATGAACGATTTCTTTGCCAGCTCTTATCTTTTCTTTATCTATAATTTTATTACCTATCACGATCCTTTTTTCAATTTCGCAGTAAAGGTTAGGTGTCTGTTTAAACATTTCTCCATAATTTTTTCTCATTGTTTCTTTGCCTTTGTCCGGCGAGTTTGAGTGAAAATCATATAACTCAATATTATCGGCATAAGTATCCAAAAAGGCATCAATGTTCCGTGCATTGTAAGCATTGACCTGTCGCTGCACAACCGCTTCCGGCGATTCAGAAACGATTGTATCTGGGCTCATCATTTTTCCATTTTTAAAAATTGAGTGGATAGAATTAAGATGTTGCAATGATTCCAGTGGATTTTTATTCAGCAAAAGCAGGTCGGCTATTTTTCCTTTTTCAATACTGCCCCATTGTTGCTCTTTCCCAAAACCAACAGCGGCATTGATAGTAGATGCTTTTAAAATTTCAGCATTGGTAAGTCCTGCTTTTAGCATCGCTTCCTGTTCCTGTATATAAGAAGAAGCATGAAAAGTGCCGATATTACCTGCATCCGTTCCGGTAGCAATATTGACTCCGGCTTTTACAAGTTTTGCCAGGTTGATAGCCGCGGTGGAGTCAACTTTATTTAAGGAAGGAGGAAAATTGCTTTTGCGAAGCCTTTTTAATTTACTGGGCATATTTGCCGTATCCATCGATTCAGGATCAGTGAGTGAGCTATATGCAAAAGGATTCGCCCAGGCGAGATCCTGCGGGTGATGCGGCAAGTTTCCGCTCAGCGCTTTATAATAATTGGCAAACACGATTAGTGTGGGTATATAAGTGATCTTTTTATCCCGAAGTGTTTTTGCAAACTCATCCGGTATTATTTCATCAACGATACTGTGCACCAAAATATCGGCACCGGCTTCTACTGCCAATTGTGCTGTTTGTAATTCTGTAGCATGCACCGTTAACTTCAAACCATTTTTATGTGTTTGCTCAGCAATGTATTTTACCAGCGGAAAATTTTTTTTCGGCGGATTTGCCTCATCGGCGATATACCAGATCTTTATAAAATCGGGTTTATGAGATCGGAAGAGCGTCGTGTAGGGAAAGAGTGTAGATCTCGGTGGTCG
>CAMLEX010000196.1 GCA_946479055.1 uncultured Bacteroidota bacterium
ATGGTGGTTTTGCCGAGGGTGTTCACCTCTTCCCATACCGAACAGAGAAGTTAAGTCCCTCATGGCCCATGGTACTGCACAACAATGCGGGAGAGTAGGTAGCTGCCATATTTATTAAAAAAGCCTTTCAGATTTATTTCTGAAAGGCTTTTTTGTTTTATAAAGGTTTTTCATTTTAATTGAAATAGGTTTGTCGCATGAAAAACTTATCTCTTTTGCTGTTATTTTTCTTCAATTTTTCTTTTGCCGGATTTCCTAAGTTAAAAAAAATTCAACTCAATGGGAATGCCCAGGGCACTACTTATCATATTACTTATTATGCTACAGATAGTGTAGTCAGAAAAAAGCAAATTGACAGCATCCTTAATAAGATCGACAGTTCACTTTCGCTTTATAAGCCCTATTCTCTCATCAATCAATTCAATAGTTCCAGGGATGGATTGATGGTAGATGGGCATTTTAGTAAAGTTGTGAGAAAAGCGCAACAGGTTTATAAAAACACCAATGGCCTTTTTGATATCACTGTTTATCCGCTTACTGCGGCCTGGGGATTTGGTCCTCAAAAACCGGATTCTATGCCTGATGCAGCGATGATCAGGAAAATCCTGCCCTGTGTCAACTCTGATCTGCTATATTGGAAAGAGAACAAACTGATGAAGAAAAAACCTTGTGTAAAAATAGATGCCAATGGTATAGCACAAGGATACAGTGTAGATGTATTAGCTGATTTTTTTGAGCAAAACGGTATTCAAAATTATCTTATTGAATTGGGTGGTGAAATAAGAGTAAAAGGCCGGAAACCTGATAACGAAAAAATGTCTGTTGGAATTGAAACGCCGGGAGAGGAAGCAGATTTCTCATTGATTGAAAAAATTGTTTACCTGGATAAAGGAGCTATCACTACTTCAGGAAATTATCGGCGCTATTATGAAAGCAATGGAAAGAAAATTTCTCATTTGCTAAATCCTAAGACCGGGTATTCATTGCAGAATGAACTTATTAGTGTGGCAGTGTATGCGAAAGATGCAATAACAGCGGATGGATATGATAATGCGATTATGGCAATGGGACTTATAAAGGGTTTAGCTTTTGTTGAGAAAAATAAGGATTTGGCAGCACATTTTATCTACCGGAAAAATGATGGCACTGTGGCTGATACAACAAGCAAGCATTTTAAAGTTCTGTTTAAACCCTGACTGATTGCATCCGGTTAGGTTATTATCAAACGAAAGGCATAAATACAATTCTTGATTTCCCTGAAGTATTCCCGACCTTTACCCATCTTTAAAATATGACAAGAAAAGAAAGACTCATTGTTGTACTGCTGGCCGGGCTCAATTTTACACATATATTGGATTTTATGATCATGATGCCATTGGGTAATTACCTGATGCCTCAGTTTAACATTTCTCCCAAACAATTCAGTTTTTTAGTAAGCGCCTATTCTATCAGTGCCGCTGTTTCGGGTTTTGCTGCAGCATTTGTAGTTGACAGGTTTGATAGAAAAAGAGTATTGGTACTGTGTTATATTGGTTTTCTTCTTGGGACGATCGCTTGTGGTTTTGCCCCAACCTATAATTTGCTGTTTGTTTCAAGAATATTAGCAGGAATTTTTGGAGGTGTCATAGGAGCACAAGTTTTCTCTATTATTGCAGATATTTTTACTTATGAAAGAAGGGGCGCTGCTATGGGTTCAGTCATGAGTGCTTTTGCAGTAGCTTCTATTTTGGGTGTTCCTTTTTCACTTTATCTTACTAATATTTTCCAGGATGATTGGCATATTCCTTTTTTGCTTGTTGGTGCTGTAGGAGTTATTCTGGTTCCATTGATAATAAAGTATATCCCGGCTATGAACGGTCATATCGTTGAAGCTGATAAAAAAGAACAGCCATTGGTGATATTGGGTAAAGTATTACAAACATCATCACAGCGTTCAGCGTTGATCTTCTCCTGCCTGCTGATGATGGGCCATTTTCTTATCATTCCATTTATCAATCCCTACCTGGAGTTCAATAAAGGATTTTCGAAAGATCTTACACCGATGATTTATCTTGTAGGAGGTATTGCTTCATTAATTGCCGCTATTTTTCTCGGACGAATTGCTGACAAGAAAGGAAAGTTGCCTGTTTTTTCTTTATCAGTATTCTTTTCACTTTTCATGGTAGTGCTTATCACACGTATGCCAACAGTTCCCTTTACTGTTGTACTTGTTTTCTTTGCTATTTGGTTTGTGTTCGCAACGGGTAGAGCGGTCACAGCCCAGGCAATGATCAGCGAAGTGGTAAAGCCGGAGCAACGCGGGAGTTTTATGAGTTTCAATGGAAGTGTTCAGCAGCTGGGTACCAGCATTGCTTCGGTAGTAGCTGGCCTGGTCGTATTAAAAGATAAGGCGGGAAAAATACAGCATTATGAATGGCTTGGTTATTTAAGTATAGTGGTTTTAGTAGCCAGCCTATTGTTAGGCCGGTATTTATTTTCTGATATGGATAAAAAATCTCCTGCCATACTACCAGAGGGTAATATAAGCAAGTAAAACTTCGTTGCATTCAATTTTCTGTCATTGTATATTTATTCGTTAAGGAAGAATGGGTTTTCTTTCACAAGAAAATTTCAATGCATCATGAAAATACAAATCACATTTACTGCATTAGTCCTGGTTTTGTTGTTTAGTTGTAAATCTACAGCAGCTTATGATTACAGCCAGAGAATTGTAAAAATGGAAACGGACCTGTCAGCGGAAATCGCAATAGCCGACAAAAAGATCAGTAAATTTTTGGAAACCGAACAAAATGATAGTGCCATAATTATCGCACAGCTAATGGAAGAGTTGGCCAATACAAAACTCAAAGAAGTTCGAAAGCTGGATGCTCCCAATGTAGAAGAAGCGGATAATTTTAAAAAAGAGGCAGTCAGGTATTTTTCCTATTTAAAAAATATTTACACTTCGTTCAAAAGATTTACGATGGCAACAACTGACGATGTTAAAGAAGCGGAAAGGTTGAGACTTCTCAGAATTGTCAATGAAAAAGAAGAAGCCACACAAGCGCTGCAGGCAGCGCAGCAAAAATTTGCTGCCGCCAATAATTTCAGAATTGAAAAGCAAAGTAAAAAAAGTGAATAGTTTGCGGACGATCACAATCTATTATCGGCTCACTCTGAACTCGTAGCTTTCTCACCTGATTATTCTGTAAATTGGATAGCGCATACTCACCGGTTCGAAATAAGGAGAATTTTGAAACACATAATTCAATTGATCTCGCCCGCTTTTTGCAAAAACGGAGTCAGAAGCACGACGCTGTTCCATTTTTATCTTCAAATCCGGATTGGTTTTTAAATATTCCGCTGCAATATCTTCAAATGCATAAGGTGAGTATCCTTCTTTTTGTCCAAGTATCGCATCAAAATAATTCCAGGCGAAATAAGAATCCTGAGCCTGCGGTTCCAATGTTTCCATTAGGAAATGATTAGCTGACTGGTTCATCGGTATATAATAATCTCCCTGGCGAAAATTAATTTTTTGTACGCTACTGCTGATCTTTACATCACTATTCAGATGGTGCATTTCATATTGACGGGGAGCAGTTTTGTAATCATCAACGCGATATACTTCCACTTCAATAGTTGTATCTTTTTTTAGTTGATGCATGTCTACTTTATTCAGCTTCAACAAATCAATAACTTTCCACCAACCTTGTGGAATAACATACGCTTTTGGTTTTTGAATAAATGTTTGTGCCTCGTATTGATTATAAAAAGGAATTTGCATCTCAAAAGGCTTACTACGATCGTAATACAAACGGGGATGGCCGGAAACCTCACTGGGCTTGTATCCTGCCGTATATCCTTTAAAAGTGATGGTAGCAAATTTGGATTTATCCAGTTTCCAGCTAACAGGAAACTGAGCTTGTGTTTTTACAGATTGATTAGCAGCGTCCCGGGTTTGTTTTATGGCAGCACTGTTTTTGCTGGTAAAATCAATAAAACATTGCATTAAAGCAAATGTTGCTTTCACCCTCTGATCATAAGGTTTCAGCATATGCGTTTCGGGTACAAAAGCGAATGTATTCCATAATGAAGCATATCCACTTCCATAGCGTGGACTATCCCAATATTCCGTCCATCCTCTATCAGGCGTTTCATCATATACATTTACATAAGGGATGAGATCATATTTCTTTTCTTTCATTAATGTATACAAGCCTGGTTCAAATTGCTTATTCATAAATTCTCCCATCGGGTCGCCTAATTTATTGTGCTGCGATGTAAGCAATGTCATTACATGCTGATAGTCGGCTCCATTGCTTACATGATTATCAACAAAGACATCCGGATCAGCCAAATGAAATATTTCCGTAAAAGCTCTGGCTTCTTTCGAATCGCATTTAATAAAATCACGGTTGAGATCAAGATTTTGGGAATTGCCACGAAAACCTTTTTCCACCGGGCCATTCTGATCAATGCGATAATTGACGCTCCTGTTCAGGCAACCGCCAATATTATAAACCGGAATAATAGCCAAAACAATATTATCCGGTATTCTATATTTATTAGTTACAATATCCCGAACCATCAGCATACTTGCATCTATGCCATCCGGTTCGCCGGGATGAATGCCATTGTTTATAAGTATAATTCGTTTATCATTCTTTCGGATGTTTGAAAAATTATGATCGCCGTTGTTCGACACAACAATTAGATGAAGGGGGTAACCTGCGTCAGTCATTCCCATCGTCAGCATTTTTACTTTTCCTGATTTTGCATCTAGTTTTTTCCACCAGTCTATTATTTCTGAATAAGCGGGACTTTCCTTTCCGTTAGAACTTTCAAATTTTGTCAGGATAGTTTGTCCAAATCCGGCCATCGAAATGATTATTGTAAAGACTAGAAAAACTTTTCTCATATTATTTTTATAAGAGATGGAAATATGAATGCTGTTTAAAAATAAAAAAGGCATCCCGTTTTGAGATGCCTTTCAACTACTTTATTGAAAAATATTATTTAGCTGGAGCTGTCGCAACTTTTCGTGTCAATTTGCTTTTCAGGTTAGCAGCTTTATTCTTATGAATAATACCACGTTTAGCCAATTTGTCGATCATGCTGGCTACCAAAGGAAGTTTTTCTCCTGCTTCTTTTTCACTGGCAGCCTTCAGGTCGCGGATAGCATTACGGGTAGTTTTTCCGTAATATTTATTCCTTTCGCGGCGTTTAGCAGCCTGACGTACATCTTTTTTTGTTGCTTTGTGATTAGCCATTCCTATCAATTTTAAGGAGGGCAAAGGTAAGGCTGAGAGCTATACTTACCAAATATTATAAAGTTTATTCTGAAAAAGAAAATCTGTGGAGTACTTGTCCAGTCCTGATCTAAGGACCCATATCCTGAAAGGAATGATGCTCAATGAGTAAAGAAGACTTAATAAAAATATATCTATTGAAATATTGCTGCAACCGGATTATCAGTTTTTTAAGCGATATTTGTCACCCTTAAAACTAGTCATTACAAAGCTTTTTTTCAAATGAAGGATTTTTCGTATATCACCAGTTCCTCCCCAGCATTTATTGAAAATATGTACCTGGAATTTGTCAAGGATCCAAATAGTGTGGATCCAGAAATGAAGAAATTCTTTGAGGGGTTCGACTTCGCTGTAGGCAATGGCTCTGTTGCAACAAAGGCGGCAACGGTAGCCAAATCTACCACTGCAGAGCCGACGGAAAGCCTGACAAGTGATAATGGCTGGAGAAAAGAGTTAGGTGCTTACCGTATGATACTTGGTTATCGTAATAAAGGGCATCTGATCGCTAAAACAAATCCTATCCGTGCCAGGAAAGATCGTGATGCTAACCTTACGCTGGCATTTTTTGGACTGGAAGAAGCAGACCTTGATAAAACATTCCAGGTAGGAGAACGCATAGGCCTGGGAGCAACTACATTAAAAAATATCCGGGGCCATTTAGAAAAAGTATATGCCAATCATGTAGGTCTGGAATTTAAATACATCAGCAACCAGCAGAAAGTAAATTGGCTGGCAACGGAAATGGAAAGAAATTTTTCTAATCCTGTTCCATTAGAAAAGAAAAAACGCATCCTGGAAAAATTGAACCAGGGTGTTATGTTCGAAAAATTTTTACATACAAAATATGTTGGTCAAAAACGTTTTTCGCTGGAAGGTGGTGAAACAACTATTGCCGCATTAGATGCAATTATTAATACTGCTGCAGATAATGATGTACAGGAAGTAGTGATAGGTATGGCTCACAGGGGAAGATTGAATGTGTTGGCCAATATTATGGGCAAAACATACGAACAGATATTCAGTGAGTTTGAAGGCACAGCCAAGGTGGACCAGACAATGGGAAGCGGGGATGTAAAATATCATATGGGTTTTGGCAGTGAAGTGAAAACAGTAACAGATAAATCCATTCATTTAAAACTCATGCCTAACCCTTCGCACCTGGAGGCAGTAGACCCGGTAGTGATTGGTTTTGCAAGGGCAAAGGCTGACGTATTATATCAAAGCGACTACGATAAAATATTGCCGATTTTAATTCATGGAGATGCATCTGTAGCAGGTCAGGGGATCGTTTACGAGATTTTACAGATGAGCAATCTCGGTGGTTATTATGTTGGTGGTACTATACATTTTGTTATCAATAACCAGATCGGGTTTACTACTGATTTTGATGAGGCGAGAAGTTCTGATTATTGCACTTCATTGGCTGCAGCTATCCAGGCTCCGGTATTTCATGTAAATGGCGATGATCCTGAAGCTGTTTTAAAATGTGCAGAGATCGCAACCCGCTACCGCCAGGAGTTTAATAGTGATGTTTTTATTGACATGGTTTGTTATCGCAGGCATGGACATAATGAAGGCGATGATCCAAAATTCACACAACCCCATTTGTATGCACTGATCGATAAGCATCCAAATCCACGTGAAGTATATATAAAATATTTACTGGAGAATGGTGAACCTGATGCGCAGGAGCTAGCCAAAGTGATGGAGAAAAAATTCTGGGATGATCTGCAGGAACGGCTTGATGAAGTAAAACAAAAGCCACTTCCTTACCATTACCAGCAACCCGAAATATGGTGGAAAAATCTTCGGAAAGCCACAGAGCAGGATTTTTATCAATCTCCTGTAACGGCTATCAGCTCAGAAAATTTCAATAAGCTATTTAATGCGATGATGAAGTGGCCTGACAATTTTAAGCCATTGCGCAAAATTGAGAAGATCATTCAGGATAAAGTAAAATTATTTGAAACAGAAGGCAAAGTAGACTGGGCCACTGGTGAGTTATTGGCCTATGGCAGCTTGTTGCTGGAAGAAAAAGATGTACGGATGAGCGGACAGGATATACGCCGCGGCACTTTTTCTCATCGTCATGCGGTACTCCGTGATGAAAATACCGATGAAGCGTACAACCGTCTTGACCGGATAGAAGGAGCTGCAGGAAAATATAGAATATTTAATTCCTTATTAAGCGAGTATGGAGTCTTAGGCTTTGAATATGGATATAGTATGGCCAATCCCAATGCATTGGTGATTTGGGAAGCACAATTTGGTGATTTCGCCAACGGCGCACAGTTGATGATTGACCAGTTCATTGCCGCAGGCGAACAGAAATGGAACCGGATGAATGGAATCACTCTGCTATTGCCACACGGCTATGAAGGACAGGGGCCTGAGCACAGCAGCGCAAGAATGGAACGGTTTTTACAAATGTGTGCAGAGTTAAATATGGTAGTAGTTAATATTACCACTTCAGTTAATTTCTTTCATGCATTAAGAAGGCAAGCTACATGGCCATTCCGTAAACCATTGATTGTTTTTTCGCCGAAGGCAAATCTCCGTCACCCCGGAAGTTACTCAACTACCGAGGAATTTTTAACCGGTGGTTTTAAAGAAGTAATTGATGACTCATTCGCTGATACTAAAACTGTAAAAAAAGTATTGTTCTGCAGTGGTAAAATTTATTTTGATTTAGCGGAGCGGCAGCAAAAAGAAAACAGGAAAGATATTGCGATCATTCGTTTAGAGCAATTATAT
>CAMLEX010000197.1 GCA_946479055.1 uncultured Bacteroidota bacterium
AAAAACCGTCCCAATTTTTTGGGACGGATAGTTCCGGATTAAAGTACAATGAGAAATGTATACGAGCGGAAATTTTATTTCCTTTCGATGGTTATCTGTAAACCATTACTCATTGGTTTTTCATATTGACAAATGTTGTATAGATCAGTGCTATTAAGTTCATTCCCATTTTATATCAAGTACTGCATAGCATCTAAAAGTAGTAACGCAAAATATAGTTAATTAAAGTTAGTATCATGTTTTGACTTTAGCATTATATCATGCCAGTATGTTGCATAATTCACACAGTTTTTTTGGTACACATGCAATTTGTTAAGTGTTTATTCTTACAAGAATAAACGGCTGATAAAAACTTTTAAATTCTTTAGCAAATAATACAGGATTTTCTCACTGCCTTAAAACCCCTTTACATACTATTAATATTTTTATTTATCAAAGTAAGAGCATTTGCTAATATACCGATGGAAGCACTCCAGATATTAAACCAGAAGGGTGCATTTCAAATTGTAGCTGAGTCGAACTCTTAATATTTACAATTAGTGAACCTTGCTTCCACTCCTCCGAGGGGAGCAAAGCGATTTTGTATAAGGGAATATTAATGGGGTGGATTTGGGTATGCGAAAATTTGGAATGCCCCCAAGCAGAAGGCCAACAATTTCTTCAAAGGTTATTTTCATAAATTTATTTTCCTTAACTTTTCTTAGCCGGACCGCCTTTTAAGTTCTATAGATCTTGTGCAAATCAATCCTGCCCTTTTGCATGTATTATTTTAAACCTAAATAAAAACTAACATGAAAAAGTATCTTTTAGTTGTAGCACCCTTGTTTCTTTTTTGCATGTCCTGCAATAATAAAGCTGGCGATGATAAAATGGGCGATGATAAAATGAGTGACCAGGCGGAAAAAAATATTGCTGCGTCACATGTCGTTGCTGATGCGTTTCAAACAGGCGACATTAGTAAAATTGATAGCGTAGTAGCAAGTGATTTTGTTGATCACACAGAAAGAGGCGATATGGGAAGAGATAGCCTCAAAGCCATGATAACAATGATGCATGCTACTAATAAGGACATGAAAATGGAGACAATTAAAGACCTCGCCGATGATGAATATGTGTTTTCCTGGCTGCGGTTTACAGGTACCAGCGACGGTTCTATGGGCATGCCTGCAGGACCGTATGATATGAGTTCAATCGAGGCGGTCAGGTTCAAGGACGGCAAAGCAGTAGAACATTGGGGATTTATGGAGATGAGGGACATGATGAAAATGATGCAACAACATAAGCCGATGATGGATACTAAAAAAGACACAGCGAAAAAA
This sequence comes from uncultured Bacteroidota bacterium, assembly GCA_946479055.1. The sequence continues at coordinate 1,320 of CAMLEX010000197.1, forward strand.
AAGTAGTTGAAAAATTTGATTAGAGTGGCAGCAATATATGCTGCCACTTTTTTATACAGCATCAGTACATAAATTATCAGTCTGCTGGATGATTTAGAACTATCCTAAGTTGTATTTGCGCTACTCAGCTACAGTAGCGCATTTTTTAATAAGTAGCTTAAATAGAGTAAGTTGAAAAAAATGTTTACTATTATAGGTAGCGTATTTTAGCAGAAATACAATTGTTAGCGGTCATTGTAAAGCGACACCCTACAAACTTTGAACAGACAAAATGCAAGAAACAAAAGGACTACTTAACGACATAAAACAGCACGACAAGCTTGCGATTAGAGTGAGCTCTAATTCAAATAATAATTTACCCGAAGAGGTTATGAAAATGCTAATTCAACCTCACAGAAAAGCCAATTATTTTTTTGTTTTCATTGAAAATGGTTCACTAACTCATAAGATTGACTTAAACGATTTGACAATTACAAATGGACAATTGTTTTTTGTTTTGCCTAATCAAATTCATTCTGTACCTACACAGAAGAAAGATAACATTGAATGTTTCAAAATGAGTTTCGACCAAAACTGCTTGTCTTTACTTCCGAAACAATTTTCTTTTTTAATCAATCCATTAAACTCACAAATCATTTCATTTGACAGTGATTCAAGACATCGGGTAAAAATACTTTTTGAAATACTCAACAAAATTTTGCATTCAGACAACAACCAAAAAGATGCTGAAATTATTTTGGCTCATCTTAATTCACTTTTGACAGAGTTGAACAACGCATATTTTAAAAGTGTTGCAAAAGAAAAATCAGAACCAAACAAACTTTTAAAGTACATTGAGTTTAAAATTGCAGTTGAAACTCATTTGACTGAGCAGCATTCTATAAACACTATTGCCGACAACCTTTCAGTAACGACAAATAATCTTTACAACATTGTAAAAGAGTTTTCGGGAGTTTCGCCAAAAGAATTTATCACAAACCGTTTGATGTTAGAGGCACAGAGGAAACTTTTTTATTCCGAGACATCGGTAAAGGAATTGGCTTACGAGTTAGGTTTCAGCGACCCCAATTATTTTTCAAAGCTTTTCAAAAAGAACACAGGAAAAAGTGTTACACAGTTTGTAGAAAGCATTCAAGATTTGTCAAGCAATTAAAGTGAATAGTCCATCTCACTTGATTTTACTCTCTCGACTTTTGCTGTTCATAAAAAAATATAAAAATGAAATCAGCATTAGTAACAGGAGCAAACAAAAGCATCGGTTTTGAAACCGCCAGACAATTAGCACAACTTGGGCATTTCGTTTACATCGGTACCCGAGACAAAACGAAAGGACTTGAGGCTATTGAAAAATTAAAAGCAATGGGCTTAACAAATGTGGAATGTATTCAATTGGATGTTACTGACATCAATTCAATAAAATCTGCAAGACAAGGACTTGAAGTAAAAACTAAGAAGTTAGACATCTTAATTAACAACGCAGGCATTAGTGGTGGTTTTCCACAACCAGCGACAAAAGTTTCTCATGACACTTTGCGACTTGTATTTGAAACTAATTTTTTCGGTGCAATTCAAGTAACACAAGAGTTTATTGAGTTGCTAAAAAAATCAGACCAACCCAGAATTGTAAATGTAACCACTGAATTGTCTTCATTGACAAATCATAGCGACCCAAATTGGATATTTGCACAATTCAAACCTGCTGCTTATGGTCCGTCAAAGACAGCTTTAAACGCATACACAGTAATGTTAGCGGCTGAGTTTAAAGACACAAATTTTAAGGTGAATTGCGTATGCCCTGGGTTTACTGCTACAGACTTTAATAATCACCAAGGAACAAAAACAGTTGAACAGGGTGCAAGTGCAATTGTGAAATATGCTACAATTGACAGTACAGGTGCGACAGGTAAATTTTTTAACGAATATGGCGAAATTGCTTGGTAACAGAAGAAAACAATGAACCGCTAACAAGGTATTGGCAAAAAAGGGGCTGAAGTACAAAGGCTGAACATTTGTAATTCTATTGTACTTTTGTGCAAGTATTGGGCTGACATTTTTCAAATTCCCCTTCTTCGCCAATACCCGAACCGTTGTGCGTCATTTTAGTTTCCTCAAATTAATCCTATGCAATTTCTAAAAAAGTTATTTAGAGCTAAGGAGCCTTCAGCGCCGTTCCTTAGAGATGTTAAAGCTAAAAGTTACATCGTATCAAATAGTATTCAGGGTGATTGGAATGATCCGTCTGTAATGCTTCAAGAAAAATTCAAAATCCTTGATGTTATCTCAGAAAATGAAAATTCATACGATAAGTTGTCCCTGTATAATAAAATGTATTATGACAACATACACAGGTTCTATGGTCTTTCTTATAAACAACTCATAGGTATATCTGACATTGTTGATGTTCCTTCTAAAGAATTCAGAGACGTATATCAGTAAACCGCAATGCTGTAAGAAACTTGCGAAGCCTAACATATAATCAATAAATTCATCATGGTTTAATTAATGGCAGTGTTACAGTAAAGCGGCCGTTTCTTTTTTCTTCTATTCTCAGGTCAGTCCGTTGTAATAGTTTGTATTTTTCCCTGATGGTTGACAACCCGATACCTGTTGAATCGGGTTTGTTTTTTTTCTTTTCCAGGTTATTTTCCACTACCAGGTATCCATCATCAACAGAGCGGATGTAAATAGTAATGGGTTGTTCCCTGCTCATGCTGTTATGTTTCACCACGTTTTCAACGAGTAACTGTAAACTCAGTGAAGGCAGCAGGTAAGGATAATACTGTCCATCGACCTGCATATTAAATTGCAGACTTTCCCCGTGTCTTGTTTTCAGCAACTGACAATAGCTTTGTATAAACTTTATTTCACTCTCCACCGTACTCAGATCATTCTCATTATTTCGTAGCAGGTAACGATACACTTTGCTTAACTCATCCAGGAATGTATCGGCTGTTTGCCTGTCTTCGCTTATCAGGGAGGATAAAGTGTTAAAACAATTGAATAAAAAATGCGGATTTACTTTTTGTTTCAGGTTGTCAAACTCCTGCTGTAGTTGCATCTTTTCCAATAATTCTTTTTCGGTACTGTTTTCTTTGTGTTTTTCAAGTATATAGTCAGCTTCCCATAAGGTAGTGAAGACCAGGTTGACACTAAGGCCAGTGAGATAAGCATACTTTATATCATCTTCCTGTATGCTATATCCCAGTATCTGAAAATATTGAAATACATACAAGATGAGTATTACCGAAGGGGTCATTACGAGTAAGTTGACCCCCAGCGTATAAAAAACCCTTTTCCCCGTTTGCTCAAGCGATGGAAATTTATTGATTACAAACTCGTTGTACAGTACGTGGCCATACCAGGAAAAATAACCGATAGTGTAAATGATCGGAACGGTGACGGCCCATACTTTCCAGTCCGTCCACATCCGCCCACCGTAGAGAATATACATCCAGGTCAATGTTATCAATGGCATCGGCAGCCAGAATGACCAAACATACAATTTCTTTGGTTTTATTAGTTTCATATCGCTGCCTCCTGCTCATGAAAAAGCGGTAATAAAAGTTTTCGCTTATTACTGTCGTCGGTTATGGTAACGGGCGGGGCATTAAGCATCTTATATTTATTCACTAAATTATCGAGTCCTTCATCTACGTTAAGATTTTGCCTGATTATTTTTTCCTGTATTGAGTTGGCAATGCATATCTCATTTTCACTAGTAGCATAAATATGGATATATAACGGGCTTTTTTTATCCAGTGCATTGGTATAAATGATATTTTCCAGTATCACCTGCATACTTAATGGTGGAATAAATTTCTTCAGGATATCCTCATCCAGGTTTATGGATATTTCTATGGCATTACCAAACCGCTCTTTGGACAGGTGTAAATAGGATTCTGCAAACTTTATTTCTTCTGCTATGGGCACAAGCAGTTCATCATCGCTGCGCAAAAGATAGCGATGTACTTTTGCCATCTCATCCAGGAACTTTTCGGCTTTCACATTGTCTTCGTGGATAAGACCGGAAAGAGTGTTAAAGCAGTTAAATAAAAAATGCGGGTTTATCTGTCCCTTTATTCCCAGTAGTTTGCTACGCCGGTACGCATTTTTTAGTTTTTCAGTTTCTGCCAGCGATGCTTTCCATTCTCCCCAGTTCGCTACTCCTTCATTTATGAATGTGAGAACAGTACTCGTAATACATCCGTAGACAATAGCCCACCACAGCATGCCTGATTTTACACCACAAGTTAAAAGATCGAACTGCTGATATATAGAGAAAATTCCGCTCAGCATTACAACGTTCATGACATAAAAAACCGGGAGCATGATAACGATTCGTTTAATCAGATCCCCTGCTGCGGGAATACGCTTCCGTATAAACAAGGCTACCGTTCGGAAAACAAAATAGGCCAGGACTAAATAGATGCCGGTATACAAAAAACTCCTGCTAAACTCCGGAAGAGAATTGAAAATACAGGCTCCAAACATCAGTATATTTAATACAATAACATATGGCAGCATTATCCATGCAAAAGCCCGTAGCTCTCTTTTAATATGATCCCCAGGTGGTGGCATAGGTTTGAAATATTAAATATAGGGGATATATTTTTTATAATTGCGTCAGGAGGATCGGTCCGTCTAGGAAGTGGTATAAAGTAGCGGTGTACTGCAAAAATGAACGCTGATTAGTAGCAAATATCTCAATCGGTAAAGCTGCGCCCTGTTTAATATATTTGCAAAAAAATCAACTACAATTTCATGATTCGTTTTTCCATCTGGGATTAATTGTCATGACGAATAAATTGGGATCAATGAGAGAAAAACTGCGGCAACTGGCCAGTGAATTAGAGGGAGAACTTTATGATGACACTACAATCAGGACATTATATGCCACCGATGCATCGGCCTACCGGGAAATGCCTTTAGCGGTTGCTGTACCACGATCGGTTGCAGATATCAAGAAGCTGATCCATTTTGCAAAAACGGAGAAAACATCGCTGATACCCAGGACAGCCGGCACTTCATTGGCGGGCCAGGTGGTAGGCAATGGCATTATTGCAGATGTATCAAAATATTTTACACAGATAATTGAATTGAATGCGGAAGAGAAATGGGTTCGGGTGCAGCCCGGCGTTATCCGTGATGAATTGAATATGTTTTTGAAACCGCATGGACTTTTTTTTGGTCCTGAAACTTCCACGGCCAACAGGGCTATGATCGGCGGTATGGTGGGGAATAATTCCTGCGGCTCCAATTCAGTGGTATACAGAAGTACAAGGGAACATTTGCTGGAAGTAAAAGCATTGTTGAGTGATGGTTCCGAAACCGAATTTAAATCGTTGAACATAGATGAATTTCATCTGAAATGTGAAGGCGATAATCTTGAAGCATCTATTTACAGATCGGTGCGCAGCCTGCTGAGCAATTACGACAACCAGGTAGAGATAAGAAAAGAGTTTCCCAAAAAAAGCGTAGAAAGAAGAAACACGGGCTATGCCATCGATGTATTATTGGATACAGCTCCGTTTACAGCCGGTGAGCCCGATTTTAATTTTTGTAAACTTATCGCTGGTTCAGAAGGTACGCTGGCTTTTATTACAGAAATAAAATTGAATGTAGTTCCACTGCCGCCCAAAGAAACTGGTTTGTTATGTGTGCATTTTAACACCATTGATGAATCATTAAGAGCGAATCTTATTGCTTTGCGCTATAAACCCAGCGCCAGCGAACTGATCGATCATTATATACTGGAATGTACGAAAGAGAACAAGGAGCAACTTAAAAATCGCTTTTTTGTCAAGGGCGATCCTGGTGCTATACTGGTAATAGAGTTTGCAAGAACAAACAGGGAAGAGATCATTGCTCTTGCCCACGAGGTAGAAGCTGATATGCGGGCGGCAGGATTGGGTTATCATTTTCCTTTGTTGTTTGGCGAAGACACAAAAAAGATCTGGACATTGCGTAAAGCCGGGCTTGGATTGCTAAGTAACCTGCCCGGTGATGATAAAGCAGTTCCTGTTATTGAAGATACAGCGGTAGATGTAAATGATCTGCCAGATTTCATTAGTGACTTCAATAAGATCCTGGAAAAACACGGTTTGTTTTCGGTGCATTATGCACATGCGGGTTCGGGTGAAATACATTTGCGTCCTATTATTAATCTTAAAACGAAAGAAGGCAACCAGTTGTTCCGTACCATTGCTGAAGAAATTGCTACGCTTGTAAAAAAATACAATGGTTCATTAAGCGGGGAACATGGCGATGGACGATTGCGCGGTGAATTCATCAGGCAAATGGTGGGTGAAAAGAATTACCAATTATTGAAAGATGTAAAACGAAGCTGGGATCCTGGTAATATTTTTAATCCCAACAAGATCGTCGATACACCGTCGATGAATACAATGCTGCGCTACACACCCGGCCAGCAAACACCAGCATTCGAAACGATCTTTCGGTTTCATAACCAGGATGTGTTGCAACATGCTGAGCAATGCAATGGTTCCGGCGATTGCAGGAAAACACATTTATCAGGGGGAACCATGTGTCCTTCTTTTATGGCTACCCGTAACGAAAAAGATACGACCAGGGCAAGGGCGAATATATTACGGGAGTTTCTCACTAATTCAGATAAGCTGAACCGTTTTGATCATAAAGAAATTTATGATGTAATGGATCTATGCCTGAGCTGTAAAGGCTGCAAATCCGAATGTCCCAG
>CAMLEX010000198.1 GCA_946479055.1 uncultured Bacteroidota bacterium
CAAAATCAAAACCATTCATTTCAGCCGGAACTAATTGAATTTCTTTCGCATCCATGGCAATACCTGCATTGGCGGCCATCAATGCATCAATGATAGCTTTGTCAGCCTGTGTTGATGCAAGATCTAATCCTCTTACTGTAATGGGACCGGCTATAGCGCCAGCTACTAATAAAAAGGCACCACCGCTCCAATCGCCTTCTACAGTGTAATGGTGAGTGGTGAGTGGTGAGTGGTGAGTTTCATTTCCAAAATAGAATTCTTCATAGTTTCTGTTTTCCGGTACTTTCAAGCCGTATTGCTTCATTACATCCAGTGTCAGATCGATATAGGGTTTACTTTTAAGATTATTGACTTTGATAGAAACATCCCTCGCATCAGCTGCGGCATAGGCCAATAACAGACCAGTAAGAAATTGAGAACTTAATGAACCATCCACTTCAATATTTGCGGGTTGTAAAGGGCCTTGTATTACTAATGGCAATTTACCTCCTTCACTTTCTATTTTTACCTTAAGTTTTGGTAAAATTTCGTCAAAGAAATCCATTGGCCTTGTCAGCAAACTTCCTTCACCTACTATTGTAATTTGCTTTTCACTTAATGCTGCTATTGAAGCAAACATTCTTATACTCAATCCACTTTCACCACAATTTATTTTGCTTGCAAAAGGATCGACTCCATTGCTGCCAACATGCCACTCTCCATCCACTAATTCTGTTGTAGCACCTAATGATTGGATGATTCCCAATGCTGCTTTGTCGTCATTGCTATGACCGGGATTTTGAATAATTGTTTTCCCTTTTACCAGCAATGCAGCGGCACAGGCCCTTTGCATAGAACTTTTAGATGCCGGTGCCTGGATATTTCCTTTGAGTTGAGATGGTTGTATTGTTACTTTCATTGATCGAACGCAGATTATTATGATTTTTAAGATTAACGCTGATTCCTTCATAACCGATCATAACGATCATGATAATCTGCGTTCTTTTATAATTCGTTGATGATGCTTTCTAATTTTTCCAAAGAAATACTTTTAACTACTCCCTTTCCTATCTTCTCCAGTAATACATAATTCATTTCTTTCCTTTCCCGCTTCTTATCCATCTTCAACACTTCAAATGCTTTTTGTTTATCAAAAGATGTATAGGTGGGTAAGCCATATTGTTCTAATACTTTCACTACTTTTTCCGTTTGCTTAAAACCGGTCAACTGTTCTGAAATATGGCACGCATAAGTCATACCAATGGATACAGCCTGTCCATGCATTAATTCATATTGATTTTCCAGAGCATGACCTAATGTGTGACCAAAGTTCAACAGTCTCCTTTCATTTTTCTCAAACTCATCCTGTTGCACTACCCTGGCTTTGATCATCGCATTGCGCTGCACCAAATCACAGATTGACTTCTTTTTTCCCTGGTAAGTCTTGAAAGAACCGGCTTCCAGTTGCCTGAACATAGCAGCATCTTTGATGCAGGCATGCTTGATGATCTCCGCAAAACCATTTTCCCATTCCCGCTGAGGAAGGGTATTCAGAAAGATCATATCGTGCAGTATAAATGACGGTTGACGGATAATGCCTACCATATTTTTGTATACTCCTACATCAATACCATTCTTTCCACCGATAGATGCATCAACTAAAGCCAATAAAGAAGTGGGTACAAATCCAAACCGCAATCCTCTCATGTATACCGAAGCAACATAGCCTGTAATATCCGTGATCACCCCGCCGCCGATTCCAACCAATGTTGTTTTACGGTCGGCTTCCATTTCTATCAACCGTTCTATTACTACATCAACCGTTGCCTGTACTTTAAATTCTTCCCCGGGCTTTAATACAATTGTATTCCAACCTTTGAATCGTTTGTTATGTGAATTGTAAACATTTTCATCTGTTATCAGCACCGTTGCTTTAGGATCAGTGATCTTTTTTAAATGACTAATGCCTTCTGCGAAATAAAAATCAGTTGACGAATTGGAAAATTGAATATGCTTCATATCATTTTTATCACACAGCTTCGCAAAGGAATTACGAAAACTTTGCGTCGCTGCGGCATTGCATGAATTTATTTTGTTCAATAGAATTGTTGTAGCTGAAGAGTGCGACGCAACTAAAGCTCAATCAGGGAACTGAAGCTGGCAACCACAGACTAAAAGCTACAAACTATACTTATGCATCCATCACTTTCTTCTGATGATTGATACTTTCCATATGCACCGCATCAAAATACTTGGTGATAAATTCCTTGCTCAACCCGATCTTCTCGCCTTTAGCTGAAGCTCTTTCCAGTATTTCATTCCAGCGGTTGGTTTGCAGGATAGTGATATTATTTTCCTTTTTATACTGGCCTATTTTATCAGCTATTTTCATCCGCTGACCAAGAATCTGCATCAACTCATCATCCAGGTGATTGATCTGCTGACGCAATTTTTCCAATGCGGCGTGATACTCTTCCGAATTCACATCTTCCTTTCTCCAGATGATGGTATCCAGCATTTCTTTCAATTGCTCCGGTGTTATCTGCTGTTTGGCATCGCTCCATGCATTGTCGGGATCAATATGACTTTCGATCATCAGGCCGTCAAAGTCAAGATCAATAGCACGTTGAGATACATCCTGCAAAATATCACGACGGCCACAGATATGCGATGGATCATTGATGATAGGCAACCCAGGATTACGACGTTTCATTTCGATGGCCAGATGCCACATGGGCGCATTCCGATATTCTGTATTTCCATAAGAAGAAAATCCGCGGTGTATCAAACCAATTTGTTTAACACCGGCCCTTGCTACTCTTTCTACGGCGCCACTCCATAATTCCAGATCAGGATTGATCGGATTTTTTATTAACACGGGTACATCCACACCACGCAATGCATCTGCCACTTCCTGTACACTAAATGGATTAACAGTTGTTCTTGCACCGATCCATAATACATCTACATCAAATGTGAGTGCGTCCTGTACTTGTTTTCCGGTTGCTACTTCTACTGTTGTTGGAAGACCAGTCAGTTTTTTAGCTTGTTGCATCCATGGCAAACCTTTAGCACCAATACCTTCAAACAAACCCGGTTTGGTCCGTGGTTTCCAGATGCCTGCACGAAGCATATCTACTTTGCCGGTTGCGGCTAAACGTTGCGCTGTTTCAAGCACCTGTGCCTCTGTCTCTGCACTACACGGTCCACTGATGATCAATGGCCGTTTACCCCATGCTTGCTGCACGGTGTCTTTGATTGATTGTTCTGTTGTTTGCATACTACAAATTTAAGCCTCCGGCCCCAAAGGGGTGTTACGGAGATGTTTTTTTATAATTATTATGTTGTCATCGTTCTGCTCTTTGATCATCGTTCCTTGCGTCGCACCCTTCAGGTTTCTGTTCAATACTCAGCAATTGTCTGAACTGGGATTTATGAGATTAAAAAGATAAATGGGATTACAACCTTCTCATACATCCCATAAATCCTATTAATCCCAGTTCAGACTATTTTATTATTCTCCTTATCTTATTCGCATCCTCAATCAATCCCTGCAATAAATTATTATCGCCTTTTTCAATACTCTCTTTAAATTTTGTCAACTGTGCAATATGTTCCGTTAATACATCCAGCACATTTACTTTATTCTGCATAAAAATGGGCACCCACATGGCCGGATTACTTTTGGCCAAACGAACCGTACTTTCAAAACCAGCGGATGCTAATTCAAAAATGGCGTTCTCTTCTTTTTCTTTTTCCAATACCGTATTCGCCAAAGCAAAAGATGTGATATGCGAAATATGACTTACATAGGCCGCATGCAGGTCATGAGCTTTTGCTTCCATTTCCAGCAGGTGCATACCAATCTTTTTATACATTCCTTTTACCCATTCCAGCGCATCGGCATCACTTTCTTCCGCATTACAAATAATCACCGCCTTATTTTCATAGGCGCCACGCACCGCCGCCTGTGGACCGCTATACTCGGTACCCCACATCGGATGCGTGGCTACATATCTCCCCCTTTTGGGATGATCTTTTATTGCTTCTATCAGTTGGCCTTTGGTTGATCCCAGGTCAATTACAATTTGTTGATCTATTTTATCCATGATGGAGGGCAACAGGTCAACCAGTTTATCAACCGGTATTGCCAGAACGATTACATCTGCTTGTTCAATCGCCTCACCCAGCGGCAATGTTTCATCCACCAATTCCAGGTCCACTGCTTGCTGTGCATGTTCCGGATCAGCATCCACACCAATCAGTTTTGATGAAAGCTTCTTTTCATGCAACTGAATGGCTAATGATCCTCCTATTAACCCCACTCCCACTATGGCTATTCTTTTACGCTCCGGAGCCCCCTTCCGATCCCGACTAGTAGTCGGGACCACCAGAGCACTTGCCTCGCTTTTCGACGACTCTGATATTTTTTGTACCTCTTTCATTAAACTATTTTTCAAATCAATGATGCAATTTGAACTTTCAGACTCTGAAGTCTCCCTTTAGGGAGATTTAGAGGGTTTTCTTTATTCTCTCAATCGCTTCTTCAAACCTTTCTACAGACCCGCATAAACTTACCCTGATATATTTTTCTCCGGCAGTGCCGAATATACCGCCGGGAGTAATAAATACATTGCTATTATATAATACTTCATCACTCAATTCATATCCGTCTTTGTATTTCTTTGGAATACTGGCCCAAACAAACATGCCCACCTGTTCCGTTGAATATTTACATTTCAACAGATTCAATAATTCAAAAACCTTTTCTCTTCTTTTTCTATAAATATCGTTTACCTCATCATGCCATTCCCTGCCAAGTTCCAAAGCCTTTGCCGCAGCTAGTTGTACCGGCAAAAACATTCCGCTGTCCATATTACTTTTAAAACGAAGCACTTCCTCAATTCTTTCTTTTGCTCCGCATAGTGTTCCTATTCTCCACCCTGCCATGTTATGACTTTTACTTAATGAGTTTAATTCAATCACATGCGCTTTCGCTCCTTCAACGCTTAATAAACTCATCGGACTCTCGTTCAATATGAAACTATAAGGATTATCATGAACGATAAGTATGTTATGCTTTTTTCCGAAAGCAACTAGTTTTTCAAACAACTTTCTTAATGGTAAATGCCCCGTTGGCATTTGCGGATAATTCACAAACATCAACTTCACTTTCTTAAGCCTGCTATTTTCCAGTTTATCAAAATCAGGTTCATAGTTATTTTTTTCTCTCAACTTATATTCTACACATTTACCACCGGCTAGTTTCACTGCACTCCTGTATGTTGGATAGCCAGGATTTGGTACCAGCACTTCATCTCCTTTATCAAGATAGGTCATGCAGATATGCATGATGCCTTCCTTACTTCCTATTAGTGGTAATACTTCTGTATCGGGATTCAATTCTACATTATACCATTTACGGTACCATTCACTTATTGCCTTTCTTAAAACGGGCGATCCTTTATATCCCTGGTAAGCATGAACGTTTGGCTTTGCAGCTTCTTCCTGTAATACTTTTATTACATCAGGATGTGGCGGCAGATCAGGGCTGCCAATTCCAAGATTAATAATATTCTTACCGGCCTTATTAAGCTCCTCTATTTCTCTTAATTTTTGCGAGAAGTAATATTCACCGATACCTTCTAATCTTTTACTTGTTTGCATATCTTATATCGTTTTTCTCTAAGCCTGCCAAAGGACAAAGTTTTGTTATTTACTTTTTTCTTTCTCTAATATATCATCGTTATTGGTTCGGTTCTTTTCCCATTTATCCCAATAATCTCATTAATCCCGGTTCAGACAGCTATTTTTCCATTTTTATAAATACCATAAATTTTTAACTCCGCTGTCAATGGTTTTATCTCTTCAATGATCTTTTCAAATTGCTCTACGGAATCAAATTCCATATCAGCATGAAAGCTGTATTTAAAATCGCTGCCGGGTATAGGAAAACTTTGCAACTTGCTCAGGTTAATACCACCTTCTGCTATTTTCGTCAACACTTTTGCCAGGCTGCCTCTTGAATGATCTGTATGAAAATTAACAGATGCTTTATCGGCAACTTCTACCGGCTGTGCCATATCTTCTCTTTGCAATACCAAAAACCTAGTGTAATTATTTTTCAGCGTATGAATATTCGGAGCAATCACATCCAGGTCAAATAAATCAGCAGCCAGTTTACTGGCGATAGCGGCAATATGTTTGCTTTTATGTTGATGAACATGTTTTGCGCTCAATGCTGTATCATCTGTTTCTACCAGTTTCCATTTATACTTATCCAAAAAATCGTAGCATTGCTGAAGAGCCATTGTATGGGAATGTACTTCCCTGATATCTTCCAGTTTTACTCCCCGGTTTACCAACAGGTTCTGTCTAATATGCAGGTATACTTCACCGGTTACTTTCAGGTTACTTTTCTGTAATAAGTTATAGTTAGGTAAAATGCTTCCGGCAATTGAATTCTCTATCGCCATCATACCGCCATCACTTTCTTTTTTAATGGCAGCGATTTTTACTACATCACGGAATGTAGCACAGGGAATCACTTCCACATTTTTTCCAAAAAATTGCCGGGCGGCTACCTGGTGAAAGCTTCCTTCGTACCCTTGTATGGAGATACGGGCGGCAGCCCCCTCCCGACCTCCCCCCTTTGGGGAGAAACCCAACTCACTTGCCTCGCTTTTCGAAGATTCAGATACTTTTTGCATTTCCTTCATTCTAGTATTTTTCAAATCATTAATACCATTCAACTTTCAGACTCCAAAGTCTCCCTTTAGGGAGATTTAGACGGTTTTTTTTCAGACTCCTAAAGTCTTCCCTTCGGGAAGATTTAGATGGTCCGGGTTTTTCACAAAAAAATCCCAGCCTTTTGGCCGGGATTCTCTATGTTGATTTTAGTTGTTCTATCTTGTTTTCAACAAAAGCATTCCCGACTTCATTCTAAAATAAAAGAAGCTAAAATAAAAACTAAAAAATGTGTTTGCTTTTGTCATATTTCGACAAATATAGTTGCAGAAAAAATTCTGAACAATTATTTTTTTGTTTTTCAGAAAATAATCTGTTGACCAAATAAAATTTATCAGTTTATTTTCTTCTGTCACCACCTGTATTTGCATCATTCATCCTGATCTTACGGCCACGATAATTTTTGCCATCCATCGCTTTGATCATTTTTTTACCTGCAGATGGCTCAATCTCAATCCAACTGGTCATTTCCTTCATATCAATACGACCTAAAACTTCTTTTTTCAGATCACTCATATCAAGAATGAATTGCAAGAAACTTGCTTTATAAAATCCATCTTTGGTTCCAAGATTTACGAACAGTCGTTGATAGTCCCCATTGCCGGCAAAACTTCTTCCTTTTGTATCACGATCTCTTTCACGTGGTGCTGCCCGTTCTACTTTTTCACCTCTTCGTTCGCCTCTTCTGTCATCGCCACGCATATTCAGATCCGCAGCATTTTCATAATATTTTAAGAAACGATCAAACTCTAACGCTGCAACACGTTGTAGAATCTCTTCTTTCTCTGTGTTTTCAAACTTCTCTTTTAACAATGGTATATACGTTTCATATTCACCATGACTGATATCGGCCTGCAACATTCTATCAATAAAATGAAAAAATTGTTTCCGGCATACATCTTTGCCACTCGGCACATCCATTTTATGAACACGGGTATTCACCAATCGTTCTATCTGACGGAGGCGATATGTTTCTTTTGGTGTCACTATCGAAACAGATATACCACTTTTGCCAGCCCGACCAGTACGGCCACTTCTATGGGTATATACTTCTACGTCATCGGGCAATTCATAATTAATAACGTGGGTAATGCCTGTTACATCAATACCACGGGCTGCTACATCGGTAGCTATTAATAGCTGAATGCTTTTATCACGGAAAAGGCCCATTACCTTATCCCGTTGCTGCTGCGTCAAATCACCATGTATGGCATCAATGTCATAACCTTCTCTTGTCAATCTTTCCGCAATATCCTGTGTATCGGCTTTGGTACGGGCAAACACAATACCGTAAA
>CAMLEX010000199.1 GCA_946479055.1 uncultured Bacteroidota bacterium
CTTGCGCGGATCATTTGAATGCTGCAGGTACCGTGCAACGATTTCATACATCTCGAAACGTTCCGGGCCGGCTATTTCTATCTTGCCATTGACAGGAGCCGCCAGTGAATAGTTGGCTACAAAGGAAGCTACATCATCTGAAGCAATAGGCTGGAACATTACATCGGAAAGATGTACTTCGTTTCCATCCGTAGCCTGGTTGGCGATACCTGCCAGGAATTCGAGAAACTGGGTGCTCCGGATAATGGTATAAGGCACTCCTGATTGTTTGATCAGATCTTCCTGAACTTTCTTGGCCCGCATGTACCCGATGTTTTGCATAATGTCGACCCCAACAATGGAAAGCGCCACGTGATGTTTTACTCCGGCATTGATTTCCGCGGCTAAGAGATTGCGGCCTGCTGTTTGAAAAAATTCCATGACTGCTTTGTCCTCAAATGACGGAGAATTAGCGAGGTCAATAACGATATCCGTATCTTTCATGGCTTCGGCTAATCCTTCTCCGGTTATGGTATTGATACCGGTGGCCGGAGAAGCAGCAATAACCTGGTGACCCCGTTGACGAAGTTGTACAACTACTTTTGTTCCGATGAGGCCAGAGCCTCCAATGACTACAATTTTCATAATTTAATTTTTTAATTGTTTGTTGGTGATGAAAGGCCAATGAGATGCCAAACAATCAAATGCTTGACAGCCAATGCGATGGTTAAATACAACCCTACTGTTTTTCACTGTATTTCGTGAAAGCACGACTTGTTTCACTATTTAAAGGGAAGAAATGGAACGCGGATGATTATGATCATTATGAATAATTAAGATCACGGTTCAAATCTTTGGGAGTGCGTTAATTCCAAGTGATGGAGTCTTCTTTCAAAAGTTTTGAACGCAGATTTTATGATCAATTAAGATCATAACAAATCATGATGATCATGAAGATCAGCGTTCAAACTCAGGCAAAATAATCGCTCTTGCTGATGCCTAACTTTTTCATTTTAGAGTGCAATGTATTGCCCGGGATTTTCAATATTTCAGCAGCGCTGCCGGCACCTGAAATTTTACCAGCACAACGTTTCAATGTTTCAATAATATAACCGCGTTCAACTTCTTCCAGCGATCGATTTAAAAGATGAGCTTCTTCTTTCTTTTCTGCGTCAGTATGCTGAGGTATATATACATCATCCAATGTGCCGTCGGTTGCCAGTAATATGCTGCGTTCTATTAAATGCTCTAACTCTCTTACATTACCAGGCCAGGTGTAGCTGCGTAATTGTTGTATTACTTTTGGCGCCACTTTCCTGATCTTCCGACCGGTATTCCTGCTGTATTTCTGTACAAAAAAATGGGTAAGTGGTTCGATATCTTCCGACCGGTCACGTAGCGGAGGCAGGTTGATGGGAAATACATTCAGGCGAAAATAAAGATCTGCACGAAAACGGCCGGCCTTTACTTCCTCTTCCAGGCTTCGATTGGTGGCTGCGATCAATCGTACATCGATCTTTATAATTTGTTTACCTCCCACTCGTTCCAGTTCGCGTTCTTGTATTACACGCAACAACTTTGACTGTGCTTCCAATGGTAATTCACCAATTTCATCAAGGAAGAGGGTGCTGTTATTGGCCAGTTCAAATTTACCTATGCGCCGGTCAATCGCCCCGGTAAAAGCGCCTCTTTCATGACCAAACAATTCACTTTCGATAAGATTAGCGGGCAGTGCAGCGCAATTGACTTTTACCATCAGCTTGTCTTTGCGCGGCGATGCATTATGAATAGCCCTGGCGATTAGCTCCTTGCCAGTACCGGTTTCCCCCAATACCAACACGGTGGAATTGGAGTCTGCTACCAGTGACATCAGCCGATATACTTTTTGCATTTGATCGCCGCTGCCAATGATCTCAGAAAAATTATAAATGGTTTTGATTTGCTCTTTCAGGTAATCATTTTCTACTTCCAGTTGCTTTTTATAGCTCAGTAGTTTTTCATTGGCCTGTATGTTGGCAATGGCAATGGATATTTGCGCACATATGCCTTTCAACAATAATTGGCTCAGCCGGTTTGCCAGCAGCCAGATGGTGCCGATATTTTTGTTGCCCACCCGCAACGGCAGGGCGTACATATTTTTTAGCCCGGTTGTTTTCCATAGTTTGGCGTATGCGTTGCCGCTCTTAAGTTCTTCTTCCACATTAAACATCACTCCGTCCTTACTGGCCAACACCTGCGCAGTATAAGTTTCGTCGATGGTGATCCGGTCGGCTGCCAGTTTCTCAAAATCAACTTTTGCTTTTTCAAACAACGTTCTGTCAAACATAAACGGAACCATATGGAGGCCGTCATCTTCTATTACACGGATCATGGCAAGTTGCGTATGCATCGTATTATCAAGTACCCTGAAAATAGCGTCCTGGAGATCCAGCTTCGTTCGTGCCTTTGTAATATCATTACTGAACTCCAGCAGAAAGGCCTGCTCCTCCTGTTTTTTTTGGATTTGCTCATTGGCCATTATATTGGCCATGGCGATGGATATTTGTGCACAAATACCTTGCAACAACGGCACATTGATCTCCTCAATGTCCAGGAACAAAATTCCATGATTGGTTTCCCCATTGCGCAAGCGGATACCTAAAAAGTTTTTGAATCCCATTGTTTTCCAATTCTGTAAATAGGGTGAGGTGATGCCGCGTTGAATTTCCCTCTCTACATTAAACAATAAAGGGATGGAGCTATTTAGTACACGGTTCTGAAGGCCGTCGTTGATGGGATAAATGGCTTTCTCCATTGCTCTTAATATCTTTTGATCGTGTTGCTGTATACCGAGATCGTATACATAGGGACTCATGGTCGTGTTGTCCTCATTGATCCTGCGGATGACGTAACCACTCTTCTGATTTAATTTGCTTATTGCGACGCGAACGGCATGGGCAAGTTCCTCTTTCGTTCTTACAGCTGCAATGTCGCTGCTAAAATCAAGGAGGGATGATTTTTCTTTTTCCTTATTAAGCACCTCCTCATTTTTGATAATATTGGATACGGCGCTCGATAACAGGGGAGCAATCCCTTTAATAATACTTCTGAACTCGTTGCTAAATCCGCTGGATTTATCGGTATAAATATGAATAAAGCCCATAGGCTTTCCTTCCTTCATCAACTTTGTCATTAAAATTTCCCGAACACCTTTTTCGTGATTAACCTTGAGAAATGAAGGGCTTTGCGGTTGGTCCATGATATCTTCCAGTATGAAAGATATAGGGCCGTCTGCCTGCAATACCGCCTCGATAAACGGTTCGTTTAGTGAAAAGCGGGACTGAACCATTTCCTGGTACCGTGTATGAGACCGGATAGGAGAACCATCATTGTCCAACAGGAAAGGAACATATGTTTCGTCTTTGTAGTCAATCAGGGTAACAATGGTATGCGTAAAGTAAAATAACCCTTTGATTCTTTTTTTAAAGAGAGTGATAAGGTCATTCTTTTCTCTAACCCTGGTAATGTCATCGCTTAAAGCCAGAAGAATATCGCTTTCCTTTTTGTAGAGTTCGATCTGTTGCTGGAGTGAATGCATATGCCTTGGGGTATCATTTTTTACCGGCTTTGTCCCCTTTATTTTCTCATTCGTTCCTGGATTTTTCATAGAAGTCATTTTTTGCAGTTAATGACACAACCGGGTTTAGATGGTTTAGAATATTTATTGAAATGAAATCTGTCTATTTAAAGATAGCCCAAATTCTGCAACCCGTTATCAGCGACAGTTATTACATCTGGGCAACAATAACAGTATCTGTTCTTTAACATGGAAATTTTGGTTTGTATCATCTCTTTTTATAAATCAAAACTCCATTTTTGTAATGGTGTATCTGCTTATCAGTGAGTCATCAATTCACAAAAAATTTACTTATTGAAATGGCTTCAAGCGTTTGATCGATCTATTATTTGTCCGGTAAATGTTTTTTCCTGTATTCACCCGGGGTACAACCGTGAATTTGCCTGAATTGCCGCGATAAATTATTGGTGAGAGTTAAACCCGCGTCCAGGGCAATTTCTGATATTCTCTTATCTGTTTTTAGCAACCGCTGAGAGAAGCGTTGCATCTTCAGTTTTAATATGTACTGGTAGACGCTGGTTCCGGTTACTTCATAAAATCTTTTTTCCAATGATCGCCGCGATGTCGGAATTTGAGTCAGTACGTTACTGACATTAATATTCTTCTCTATATTTTTATGAATGTAATTTAAAGCCAGGGCAATATGTGCATGAGTGGTAGCCGTGATATCAGTGGATTGCCGGGTAACAATATAAGTGGGCATCACCATAACGTTTCGCGGCTTCTTCACCATACCCCGAATCATCAAGTCCATTAGCCTGGCTGCTTCATATCCTCCTTTTTCTGTATCGAGGCTGACACTGGATATGGGTGGATCTGAAAGACTACAGGTCATTTCATCATTGTCTACTCCCAACACGGCAACGTCTTCCGGTATTTTAATATTGGCATGTTTGCAAGCTTCTGTAATATGCTGTCCCCGGGCATCATCGCAAGCCATAATGGCAATGGGCTTGGGGAGCGATTTCAGCCATTTACTTAAAGCCGACGGTTTGTAAAACCATAAATCAGTTACATGTAATTCTTCGTGTTCAAAATTGAATACTTCAAAACCACGGGCATTCAAATAGTCTTCAAAGCCTTCCAAACGTTCACGTGACCAGACTATATTCCGAAAGCCATAAAAAGCAAAATGCTTAAATCCTTTTTTTACAAAATATTCAGCGCCCATTTGACCTGCTTCATAATACCCGCCGGTAATATTGGGGTATTCATCAAATCTTTCTTTAAAATCTTCAAGGATTAAGTGGATACCTGAATCAGCAATTTTTTTTACATCCCGTGTATTATCAAGTTGTGCTATAATTCCCTGGGCTCCCCATTCTTTGGCAAACTTCAATATGCCTTTGATGCCTATTTTTTCACGATAATAAATAGGCATCCGGCAGAATAAAGCTGGCTCATTTTCTTTATAATAGTTTACGATACCTGATAAAAGATTCTGGCCATACTGTTCAGAAATATCGAACAACAAAATAATCTTATTCATTGCAGCGGTAAAATGCTTTCATCCAAACTTAATACAATTTGCAGAATCCAATTTTGCACGACATATTTATTGATGCGAATAAGCCATGGCAGCGGCACCTAAAATAGCAATCTCCTTCAATGAAGAAGGAAGTATCCGGATTTTTTTGAGTATACCCGGATAAATAAAATCATCCATGCTTTGATACATGGCCAATTCAAAAAACGGAAAGGCATTAGATAATCCACCACCGATGATAATGGCTTCGGGAGCGTAGGTATACAATACAATTTTCATTACTTGTCCCAAATGATGACCATAGGCTGACCACATTTGTAATGCTGATTCATCCTTATTTAAGGCTGCAAGGTATGCGGCGTGGGCAGTAGTGGAAAAGGTCTCAAAAAAAGTCCCGCTGGCGTAAAACTCCAGGTTTTTATCCAGGTAAGGTATATAGCCTATTTCACCCGATCCGCATTGTAAACCTTCATACAGTTTGCCATCGATGACGATGGCCGCTCCAAGACCCGTACCGATGGTAATGGTAACAAAAGAAGAAAAGGAAGAGGCCTGTCCAAATAATTGCTCTCCCAGAGCCAGGCAATTGACATCATTATTGACATAGGTAGGTATACGAAACTTATCTTCTAAAATATTTTTTAGCTCGACCTTTTTCCAGGAAGGAATATTGACGACATCGTAGACGATTCCTTTTTTGGTATCGACTATAGAGGGAACACCGATGCCTATTCCTTTGATATCATAGTTGTCGAAAGTAGAAATACTGGAGAACAATTGGTTAAGCGTACTTTCTAAAGAATTCTTTTCAGACAGTTCCGACTGATAAATTCGAAGTATTCTGCCGTTGTCAACCAAGCCGGCCCGGATATTTGTTCCGCCCAAATCGATTCCGATGATCATGATTTGCGATAAGTTGAATAAAGTAAATGGAATTTTTATTGTTGATTCATATAACAAATATATCCTTGCCTGTTCGAAACATCATCTTCAATTGCGCACTAGTTTCTTCAAAATGCGCAGTGGATTATGGAAAGCGTATGGCTGAATTCAAAAATTCGTCATTACGCAATTAGAGGATTATTATACGCATTTGCGCATTATTTCAAGGTCTTCGAAACATACCTTTAGGAAAGAAAACGATAATTAATTCTTTTTGAATGCGTGCCTGCAAACGCTCCATTATCAGCAGCACAGTAAAGACCTATTGCCATTTTATGTATTTCACCAAAATAACTGACAAATACCAAAATATGATCATACTGCATATGCGGAAGCCTGCATTGGCTTTTGCCCTGACAATAATAAGTTGTTCGATCGCAATCGCACAATCTTCTGTTAAGGGTAAAGTAACGGAGGACGGCTCTGGCCAACCAATTCCAAACGTCAATATAACCGTTAAAGGAACTACCAGGGGTGCAGTCTCGGATGCTGCCGGAGTGTATTCAATCGGGGTAGCTGCCGGCGATTCCGTATTGGTATTTTCAAGTTCAGGTTATACTTCAACAGAAGTTGCCATTAATGGGAGATCCGTTATTGACCTGTCGTTGGCAACAAACGTAACCGGGCTCGGTGAAGTAGTAGTAGTAGGTTATGGAACACAAAGCAGGAAAGATGTTACCGGCGCAGTTGCTTCTATTAAAGGTGATGAGTTTAAAAATCTTCCGGTATCCGGCGCTGTGCAGGCATTGCAGGGCCGTACTGCCGGTGTGAATGTTGTTAGAAATGGTGGAAGTCCTGGCAATAACGGCTCCATTCGCATCCGGGGAACGGGTACAATAAACAACGCCGACCCACTCATTATTATTGACGGTGTTCCTGCAGGAAATCTGAATTCAGTTAACCCGAACGACATTGCCTCTATCGAAGTATTGAAAGATGCTTCGGCATCTGCGATCTATGGTACCCGTGCAGCCAACGGGGTTTTAATTGTAACAACAAAACGTGGGGGCTTTGAACAACCCACTAAAGTTTCTGTAAACGCATACACCGGTTTTTCAAATGCACGAAAAACTATCGATATGTTGGATGCTGCTTCTTTAGTAGAATTGAAAAGAGAGCGTTATATCAACGATGGTTCAACTATAGATTCTGTTTGGAATATAGCGTCTAATAAAACTCAACGTACCAATTGGCAAGATGAATTATTCAGAAGAGGAAAGGTAAATAATGTGGATATCAACCTTAGCGGTGGCTCTGCGAAATCATCGTTTATGTTATCCGCCGGTTACTATGATGAAAAGGGTATTATCATCAATTCCTATTTTAAGAGGTACAGTATGCGCCTGAATTCAGACCACAGAGTAGGTAAGCGATTAAAGGTTGGTCAAAGCCTTCAATTGACCCGCTCCGATGATAATAGCCTTAACACCACATCAGCACAGGATGGCTTGATCTGGAGCGCTATTCGTTTCATGCCATTTATACCGGTAAAGAACGACGATGGCACCTGGGGAACATCAAATCACCCAATTGCCGGAACTGAATACGGTGATATTAATAACCCGATTTTTACGGCTAATAGTGTGGATGCGTCCAATATCAATACCCGGCTCCTTGGAAATTTGAATGCTGAATACGAAATAGTAAAGGGTTTGAAATTTAAAGTCAATTTAGGCATTGATGGAAACCATTATACCGGGCGCAACTTCAATATTATTGTTTCAGATCAGACACGTACGAATACGAATAATTCCCTTAACAAAAGCTTTAGTGAATCGTATTCTTTATTAAGCGAGTATTTCCTTTCATATAATAAAACATTTGCTGGCAAACATAAATTAGATGTTGTGGCTGGTTATACGGCTCAAACTTTCGATGGTGATGTTTTTTCCGCCAGTAAACGCGATTTTCTCAACGAAGATCCTAATCAACGTTATCTTGATGCCGGACAGTCACTGGGAAATATTTCAGGCAATCGTTATTATGATGCAC
>CAMLEX010000200.1 GCA_946479055.1 uncultured Bacteroidota bacterium
CATGCATCACCGTTAGCACTATAATCTTCTCTTACTGTTCCCCATTGCCGCTCACTCAGATAAGGTCCCCATTGTGCCAGTGGAATTGCTTTACCGGCATTGTCTGCCAACCGCTGATGTTCTGCTGTCATTCAAATAATTTATCGTCAATAAGATGGCAAACAAACATTTGGTATTAAACATGATCACCGGAGATGATCGTTTTGTTGTAGGGTGAAATTAACTCATAATAATGAAATAGAGGCGTTCTGTGAAGTTGAAATATAACGCAGCAGGTTATTGATATTTTTTTTCCAGGTCAATCAGAATTTTTTTATCCGCATCTGTGATCAGTTTTGTAGAATCGTTTTGTACAAAATGCAGTTTGAAAGACTGAATGGCGTTAGTATCATTTTTAATATCATATCCTATGATACGCAATGCCTGCATCGCATTAAAATTGATAGGTATCTGCACATTTGTAGTATCATACCAATAGCCAAATCCTTGTTCAGAAAGTTTTTGCCAGGGGAAATTTCTATTGGGATCTACTTTTCTTCCCGGTGCAATATCGGAGTGGCCAATAAAATTAGCAACCGGGATATTATAGGCTTTTTTCAAACGATCTAATACAACCAACAAACTATTGATCTGTTCATCAGTAAATGCTTCAAATCCATTATTGTCTATTTCAATACCAATGCTGGTGCTATTAAGATCAGTAGCATTGCCCCATTTGCTCACACCTGCATGATGGCCACGCAGAAGATCATTAAGCATGTGATGTACGGTCCCATCTTTACAAATAACATAATGAGAACTTACCTGGGTGTTGGAAAGCGTAAATGTTTTCAATGTTTGTTCACAACTGTTTTGCGCCGTATGATGAATGATGACATAATTAGGACGGCGCATACTGAAGTTGGTAGTACCCGCCCAGGATGTTGAAACTTGCAGTCCGGCAGAATCTGTTAACGGGTATTGACGCAACAGTTTTGCATACGACTTGACCTGTTTCTTATAACTCTTATTTGTTTTCGAATAAGGATTAGGAGCACAAGCTTGCAGTACTAACGTACAGCCAATGGTTAAAATGATAATTGCACATTTAAACATTATGTATTGACATTTCAGTGAAAGATAAAAAATTTCGCTTTAATGGTTGGAATACGTCACCCAGTAGTTTTTCATTCGGCATTTTATTCCCTGATCTGATAGAATAAATGGCGTGGATATTGCCTGTTATTTTCTAAAAATCATATGGAAACATATCAATTAAAATTGCAAAAACCCTGGGAAAGGGTGAAGGAAACATTAAAAGAAATTAATGTTGAGCTTACTGATGATGATCTTGTTTATCAACCCGGACAGGAAGAACAATTGCTGGAAAGGTTGGAAAAGAAAATGAAAAAAAGCAAAGCCGAAATAAAGGCACTGATAGAAAGTGTTTCGGCCAATAAAGGAAAGGCTTCCTGAGTTTTTTTATACTCGACTTCAACGTTTATTTCCGGATTTACGAGGGTAAAATTTTCGTTGTGGTCTTCTCTCTCCTGTACCGCCGGTTCTTTTTCGTGGATTATACGGTGGTGCAGGGCCAAATTCCTGCGGTATTTCAGCTTTTTCCACATCCTTATCAATCAATGATTCTATAGCTGCAAAACTGTTTTGTTCTCTTTCACCTACCAGTGTAAAAGCCATACCATCCGCCTCTGCTCTTGCTGTACGGCCAATGCGATGAACATAATCTTCACCATCACGGGGTACATCATAGTTGATCACAAGGTCAATGGTATCAATATCAATGCCACGGCTTAAAATATCGGTGGCGACCATTACAGGGATACGTCCGCTGGTAAAGCCTCCCACTACACTTTCCCGCTGTGCCTGTTCCAGGTCACTATGCATTTCTTCAATGGCAAAACCGCTTTGCTTCAACGTCTTTGTCAGTTGTTTTACATTTTGTTTACGACTGCAGAAGATCAATGCACTTTTATAAGGAGTATTTTTTAATAAATATTTTACTAATGGCAACTTTTGTTGTTCAAACACCACAAAAGCTTTTTGTACAATTTTTTCCGGAGGCTTGGAGATAGCAATATTCACTTCCACAGGATCTATCAAAATGTTGCGTGCCAGTTGCCTGATCTTTGGCGGCATAGTTGCTGAAAACAACAAGGTTTGTCTTTTAACCGGCAATGCTTTTACAATTTTTGCAAGATCATCCTGGAAACCCATGTCCAGCATACGATCGGCTTCATCCAATACCAAAAACTGCAAACCTTTCATTGTCACATATCCCATATTCAGATGCGCAATCATACGTCCCGGGGTACAGATAATAATATCTGCACCCATCTGTAATGCCTTTTTTTCCGCTACAAAATTCTGCGCATCATTTCCTCCATATACAGCTAATGAGCTGATGTGAGTGAAATAAGAAAGCCCTTCCAGGTGTTGTGAGATCTGAATTGCAAGTTCACGGGTAGGCACAATAACCAATGCACCCACTTGCCCATCCACATGATTGGTTAACAAACGATGGATAACCGGCAATAAAAAAGCTGCCGTTTTGCCGGTACCTGTTTGTGCGGAAGCGATCAGGTCTTTTCCCGCAAGTATGGTTGGTATCACCTGCTCCTGAACCGGAGTGGCGTTTTCGTAATTAGATGCTTCTATTCCCTCTAAAAGGTCCGGATGAAAATTAAAATCGGTAAAACGCAAGTTGATAAGATATTAATGTGATGCAGGTAACCCCGCTTTTTTTAAAATGTAAAGGTAGCCTAATTTATTTCACTGGCTTCAGATAGCCATCGGACGGGTATTTTGGCATTTCAAAAACCCACTTTCATGTGTGTCTTTAGCCTTTGGGAGTAAAGAGTTTTTCTGATATTGCTTTTGGTATCTTTTCGCTGGTATACCCAAAATTTTTTTTTGCCATTCATGAATGAACATAGTTAAATAATATTGAAACACTTCTTTCCCTACATTTATTGCATGAATACAATTGGAAACCTGGTCTGGCTACTATTTGGCGGCTTTCTTGCAGCTCTCGGTTATTTCATTGGTGGTCTTGTTTTGTGTCTGACCATTGTTGGCATTCCCTGGGGATTGCAATGCTTTAAATTAGCCGAGATGGTGCTATGGCCTTTTGGAAAAAAAGTTATCAGCGATGGCAGTAATACAGGTTGTCTTTCTACGTTATGCAATATTATCTGGCTGATCTGCGGTGGCCTTTATGCCGCGTTAGTACATCTTGTGATGGGTATCCTTTTATCTATTACCATCGTTGGCATTCCCTGGGGCCGCCAGCATTTTAAGCTGATAGAAATTTCTTTATTACCTTTTGGAAAAAGAATTGTTCAAAATGGAGATTGAACCAAAAAAAAGAAAAAGTTTTAATTTAATTGCATAGGAGGGAAACCTGAAGAAGGAACCTAGCTTACAGGAAAAAAATAAAGCATCCGATCCCATCCCCAGGTTTTATCTTTCCAAACAATAGTACAATGAAGTTTCTAATATTATTTTTCTGCATCACTGGCCTGAATGCGTGCAATCATACTTCCTCACATAAAGGAAATAAAATGGAAGCAGTGACAAACGGGAAAATGATTACAGTAAGGGAAAATAAGGACACCCTGATTCTTACAACTAAAACTGACAGTTTGAATAAGCAGGTCAGTACAGAAGAAATTAAACCTTATAAAAAACAACTGACGAAAGATACCGCCGCAAAACCCAACGCCATTTTAAAAAAAGTTTTTTATCTATCCCTTCCTGAAGAAACACCTGTCACTTATAAAAATATTTCTAATCTCGTTATCGAAAATTTGCAGTTCACTAACAAATCAGGGGCTAACCTGGTCTTTATAAACTGTAGGGATATCACGATCCGTAATTGCTATTTTGGAAGAAGCGGTGCAGAAGCTATTGTACTTGAAGAATGTTCTAACATCCAAATAGAAAAATGCTTATTCGCCTATAACCTCACAGGAGTGTATGCTGCTAGTTCTTCAACAATTAAAGTGATCAACAATCAATTCGTTAACGTAAGACAGCGAAGCGGGCCTGCCAGAGGACAGTTTGTACAATTTAACCACGTTACAGGTGCAGGCAATGAAATCAGTGATAATAAAGGCGAAAACTTCCCGGGTGAGAGCAACCCCGAAGATTTGATAAGCATGTTCAAATCAAGTGGAACAGCGGCCTCGCCAATTCGTATCAAAAACAATATGTTCAGAGGCGGTGGCCCTTCTACTTCAGGAGGAGGCATCGTTTTTGGTGACTACGGTGGCCGATTTATTATAGCTGAAAATAATACATTGCTTAATCCCGGTCAATATGGAATGGCAGTAGCAGGTGGGTCCGATATGACAATACTGAATAATAAAATATATGCAAGGCAACAACCATTTACTAATAACCCTTTATTCGTATGGGCGCAGGCAGGTGTTTCCTGTTCTGATATTATAGTAAAAGATAACAGGGCTAACTGGATAGACAAAAAAGGAAATATCAATGGTGGATGGGATGCAGGTAATTGTAAAAATACTTCGTTTGAATATCCGGCTCCAATCACAGAAGCAGAGATGAATATTCCCGCTCACCTTATCGACTTTGTTACACCTGATGAATTATTAAAGATCAGGGAAAAAAAATAATACCGGCAATTTCTGGTTTTAAGTCGAGAAGATATTCCTCTACTACAGATTTGATGATTCTCCTGATTTTAAAAATGGTTTCAGCAGATCAATCGGCACCGGGAAAATAGTAGTGGAATTATTTTCTGTAGCTATTTCTCTCAATGTCTGCAGATAGCGCAGTGTTAATGCACTGGGTTGATCGGCCAGGATCCTTGCTGCATCAGCCAGTCGTTGCGAAGCCTGGAATTCGCCTTCAGCCGCAATCACTTTAGATCTTCGTTCCCTTTCCGCTTCTGCTTGTTTAGCCATAGCCCTTTGCATTTCCTGGGGCAAATCTATTTGTTTTACTTCTACATTGGTAACTTTTACACCCCAGGGTTCCGTATTGGTATCAATGATCTGTTGCAGCTTATGATTTATTTTATCTCTTTGAGAAAGCAGGTCATCCAGTTCTGACTGTCCGAGCACACTACGCAAAGTAGTTTGTGATATCTGTGAAGTAGCTGCCAAAAAATTTTCAACCTGTACTATTGCCTTCTGTGGTTCGATAACCCGGAAATAAACAACGGCATTTACTTTTATAGAAACATTATCCTGGGTGATCACATCCTGCGGCGGCACATCCAATACAACGGTGCGCAGGCTTACTTTTACCATTTTATCAATAACCGGAATCAGCAATATCAAACCGGGGCCTTTTACACCACCGCCTCCAATTAGCCGGCCCAACCGGAAAATAACGCCACGTTCGTACTCTCTTAGTATACGTATAGCATTAGCAAGAATAATTAATACAAACAGAACAATAGCAATTGTCGCGATCGGGAAATTTTCCATACTTTATTTATTTAACGGTTAATTGGCTCAACGTATAATTTCAGGTTCCGCATTTCCTTTATCCGCACCTTTTGTCCTTTACCGATCACACCACTAAGCGATTCCGCATTCCAGGTTTCGCCCTGCACTTTTACTGTGCCTGTTGGATCCAGCAAGTCTATTACTTCCGCTGTATCACCTATTAATGCTTCCATGCCGGTTACTACTTTCAACCGTTGCGCTTTTATACCAAATCCTATGACAAATAAAAAGAATAGTGCGGAAACAGCTGTGGCAGTGAAGATCACAGTACGGGAAATCCTCACCATCTCCAGTGATGAACCCGATCTAATTAGCATCATAGAGCCAAGCAACAACGAAATAACACCACCAATAGCCAACAGGCCATGACTTACTATTTTGATCTCCAATAAAAAAAGAATGACACCGAAAATGATCAGTGCAAGTCCGGCATAGTTGATGGGCAAAGAATGCATGGAGTAGAAAGCAAGAATAAGACTGATAACACCAACAATGCCCGGAAGAATAGCACCGGGATTGTATAGCTCAAACATCACCCCATACATACCCAGCAATAATAAAATATAAGCGATGTTGGGATCGCTGATAAGATCAAGGAGTTTTTCGATAAATCCCATTTCGACCTGTTCAATACTTGCATTTTTTGTGCGGAGTGTGATGGTTTCAGCATCAAGTTCAACCTTTTTTCCATCAATCCTTGTTAACAGTTCTTGTTCATTTTTTGCAATAAGATCAATAACAGAATCTTCGAGAGCTTCGGTCTCAGAATAAGAAAAACTTCTGCGAACAGCGTTTTCAGCCCATTCCAGGTTGCGGTTTCGTTTTTGTGCAATGGCACGGATAAAAGCGGCTGCATCGTTGGTTGCTTTTTCATTCATTGTACTGTCCATAGCAGCTTGCAAAGCCACAGGGTGTGCCGCACCAATATTGGTTCCCGGCGCCATAGCGGCAATATTAGCAGCGAGTGTAATAAATACACCGGCCGAACCTGCATGTGCCCCTCCAGGAGAAACATAAACAACTATCGGGACTGGAGAATCAAGCATATCGCTTACAATAACCCTTGTTGATTTCAGTAAACCCCCAGGAGTGTTCAGGTGAATAAGAAGACAGGATGCCTTTTCCTCTTTTGCTTTTTCAATGCCATCATGAATAAAGCTGGCGATTGCAGGATTGATAGAGCCATCAATCTTCATTGAAATAACTTTTTGTGCAGCAAGCGTAGAGGGAAGCAATAAGAGAAAGAGACAATATCGTAAAAGAGACTTCATACAAAGATCATTCGGAAAAGGAGATTGCACCTGTAAAAAGACCTACTGTAATTTACTAAAATCCTGCGAGAATAAACTATAGATTTAAGGTTTACATACCGCATATTCCTATGCAGTGCTTACTTTTACTATTCATAAAATGCCAATAACAGCGGCAAAATAAAAGAAGCATAAAAACGTTTCTTACACGATTTACCGTTTAATTCAACAACCAATGAAAAAACTACTACTTGCTTTTTACTTGTTGCCTTTTCTAAGTTCTGCCCAAAATTTTCATTTTTCAGGTCGTCTGGGCATAGCCAATTACCAGGGAGATCTGAAGGCAAAATCTGTTTCTTTATCACAGGCAAAACTGATGTTTTCTTTGGGAGCAAGATATGATCTGAGTGAACATGTGATGGCCCGCAGTTATTTAACGCTTACTTCTTTGCGGGCTGATGATAAAAAAGGAACTGCTACCATGCAACAACGTAACCTCAATTTCAAATCAAAGATTTTTGACTGGGAGTTGACGGGCCAATACAGTTTTTTTAGTTTGAATAATCGGTGGTGGACGCCTTATGTATTTGCAGGTATCGGACTGTATCATTTTAATCCTTATACAAAAGATACCAGTGGAAGTAAAACTTTCTTAAAACCCTTAAGCACCGAAGGCCAGGGTTTTCAACCGGGAGTTAAAGAATATAAACTATGGCAGTTCAGTATTCCTTTTGGAATAGGTGCTGAATATTCATTGAATGAAGATATGCGCCTGGGGATTGAAATGGGTTATCGCAAACTTTTTACCGATCACCTCGATGATGTAAGCGGAAATTATGTGGATGAAGGCAAACTGCTTACTGCAAGAGGACAAAAAGCTGTTGACCTTGCTTATCGGGGTGATGAGGTAGGCTCCGGTTCATATCCTTCTTCGGATATTCTGCGTGGAAAACCAAAAAATAAAGATGGTTATTATTATATAGCTGTTACTTATACAGTTCGTTATTTCTTCGACAAATACAAACAGATAGCGGGGCTGCCAGGAGGTGGAAGAAAAAAGAAAGTGGGTTGTCCGGCTACGAGGTTTTGAGAAATTTCTATGCGACTATTTCGAGAAAAATACACTGATGCCATCATTTGTTTCTATGATGGCATTTTTTGCAAGTATTAGTTCGTTTTTATTAAATCGCTTACATATTTCTCCGGTATTGTCCACCTACTTCATACAAAGCATGTGTGATTTGTCCCAATG
>CAMLEX010000201.1 GCA_946479055.1 uncultured Bacteroidota bacterium
CAACAGGCGGACTCGTCGTTTTTTTATTAACAAAAGGAGGATTGGGACTTTCTTTTTTTGGTCGCAATGCCGGTTCTATGTAAAACTCCGAAGTAGTTACTCTTCTAAGATATACTTTGCCCCCGCCACAATCACCCCATTCATACGGGTTGGGTCCTTCTGATACTTCCTGCTTGCCTAAATAAGTTCCTTCCAAAAATTCTTCTTTTCCTGAACGGGAATAATGAAGGTTATAATTCATGATGCAGGTGCCTCCACCGCTATAGCTCTTTACTTCCACTGTTTTTATTTCCCTGATCTTGAAGTTTTGAGAAGTGCCCCCATAGTTTCCGGTCATAGTAGCTTTTCCATAAAAGCGAATATCATCCTGCCAGGAATAAGAAACCCCCGATACAGCATGTTCTTTATTTTCTATTACCTGGAACTCCAGTCTATATTGATATCCATTATCGGCTATAAAGTAGCCACGCCAGATGCCCGTAACGCTTTGAGAAAATGAGGTGATGGAGAAAGCGCAGATAAAAATCAAAAGGGGCAGCCCGTTTTTTTGTAGGATCCGTCTCATTGAATATCAAAACTAACGAATAAGTTCGTATAGGTTGATTGCACTCCGGCAAGAGTTTGTTAATTTTGCCACCTCAAAAAACGGGTTGCTAGTTGCCTGTCACTGGTTACCGGTTTTTTAAAAAACAAAAATTGTTTTTATGAATAGAAAGTTTCGGTTATACTGGAAACCAGAAACTGCTAACAGGCAATAAGTAACAACTAACCAGTAACAGGCAACAAAACAACCAGTAAAAAGCAACATGATCAATATTACATTTCCTGATGGCGCAGTAAGACAATATGAAAACGGAATTTCTGCATTGGATATCGCAAAATCTATTTCCGAAGGACTGGCAAGAAAAATTCTAGCAGCGAATGTGAATGGACAGGTGTGGGATGCCACAAGACCCATCAATGAAGATGCTACCTTAAACCTGCTTTCCTGGAACGATAAAGATGGCAAAAGCACGTTCTGGCATTCATCTGCCCACCTTATGGCGGAGGCTGTTGAAGCTGTTTTTCCTGGTGTAAAATTTTGGGTGGGTCCCGCTACCGAAAATCCCAAGGGGTTTTATTATGATATGGATCTTGGTGATAAAAAAATATCCGAAGAAGATCTTGCAATACTGGAAAAAAAGATGAACGAGCTGGCTAAGAAAAATAGTCCATATATAAGGAAAGAGATTTCTAAGCCTGAAGCCATAAAATATTTTACTGAAAAAATGGATGAATATAAACTTGATCTGATCGGCGGATTGGCTGATGGTGAAATAACTTTTTATTCACAGGGAAATTTTACTGATTTGTGTCGGGGACCACATATCCCTGATACCAGTTTTATTAAGGCCGTTAAGCTTACCAATATTGCAGGAGCATATTGGAAAGGCGATGAAAAAAATAAACAGCTTACAAGAATATATGGCGTAACATTTCCATCTCAGAAAGAACTGGATGAATACCTGCAGATGTTGGAAGAAGCGAAAAAAAGGGATCATCGAAAATTAGGAAAAGAGTTGGGCATCTATACCATGGATGATGATGTCGGGCAAGGTTTGATTATGTGGTTACCCAATGGTACAGTGATTATAGAAGAGCTGGAAAAGCTGGCTAAAGAGACAGAGAATGCCGGAGGGTATAAAAGAGTGGTAACTCCGCATATTGCAAAGGAAAGCATGTACCTCACAAGCGGACACCTTCCTTACTATGCTGACAGTATGTACCCCCCAATGGAAATGGATGGAGAGAAGTATTACCTGAAATCAATGAACTGTCCGCACCATCATAAAATATTTGCGGCAGAACCCAAGAGCTACCGGGATCTTCCTTACAGGATTGCTGAATATGGTACAGTTTATCGTTACGAACAAAGCGGTGAGTTATTTGGTTTAATGAGAGTTCGCTGCCTGCATATGAATGATGCACATATTTACTGCACCAAAGAACAGTTTAACGATGAATTCCGGGCTGTGAATGATATGTACCTGAAATATTTTAAAATATTTGGTATTGATAAATATGTCATGCGTCTCTCTTTACATTCTCCGGAAAAACTTGGCATCAAGTATGTAAATGAACCGGAGCTTTGGAAAGAAACCGAAACCATGGTCAGGAATGTATTAACTGAATCCAATATTCCTTTTGTCGAAGTACAGGATGAAGCTGCATTTTACGGACCCAAAATTGACGTCCAGATATTCAGTGCTATTGGCAGGGAATTTACATTGGCTACCAACCAGGTAGATTTTTCGCAAGGAAGAAGTTTTAAATTGGAATATACTGATCAGTCAAATAAGCCGGAAACGCCATTGATAATTCACAGGGCTCCATTAGGCACTCATGAGCGTTTCATTGGTTTTTTGCTGGAACAGTACGCTGGCAAATTTCCTGTTTGGCTGGCGCCTTTGCAGGTAAAAGTCCTTCCTATCAGCGATAAGTTTTTGGATTATGCTAAAACTGTTTCGCAAAAGCTGAAAAATGCAGATATTCGTACAGAGGTTGATGATCGCCAGGAGAAGATAGGCAAAAAGATCCGCGATACAGAATTGATGAAAGTGCCTTATATGCTGGTAGTGGGAGAAAAAGAAATGAATGAAAATAAAGTGGCAATAAGAAGACAAGGAAAGGGTGACATAGGTGTAAAAGGAATAGATGAATTTTTGAATGAAATAATAACAGAAATAAAAGACCGGAGAGCTGAATAATTTCCGATCTTCAACAGGTTAATTTTTATTCCCGTTCCCTGACCGGGTAATACAATTAAAAAAAGAACAGCATTTTTCAGGGAAAATGCTTCACGCAAAAAAAATAAATGGCAGTACCACAAAAACCCGGAGGCGGGTTCAACAGACCACCAGGTGGCGGAGGATTTAAAAAGCCCGGCGGTGGCGGATTTAATAAACCCGGAGGAGGCTTCAGAGGAAGATTTGCTCCCCGTAAAGAAGCAGAACATCGTATTAATCATTTTATCAGGGTGCCCCAGGTTCGCCTAGTTGGAGACAATGTAGAAGTAGGTATCTATTCTGTTCAGGATGCTCTTCGCATGGCGCAGGAGCAGCAACTTGATCTTGTTGAGATTTCACCACAGGTAGATCCTCCGGTTTGTAAGATCATTGATTATAATAAATTTCTCTACGATAAGAAGAAGAAAGAGAAAGAGATGAAAGCGAAAAGCAAAGTCTCAGAGGTAAAGGAAATTCGTTTTACTCCCAATACGGATGATCATGACTTTGACTTTAAAGCAAAGCATGCCGAAGGATTTTTAAAAGATGGCAATAAAGTAAAAGCTTATGTGCAGTTTAAAGGCCGTGCTATACAGTTTCAGGACCGGGGACAATTATTGCTGTTAAAATTTGCAGAACGCCTTTCAGAAATAGGAATCTTAGAAAGTATGCCTAAACTGGAAGGAAGAAGGATGCTGGCAATGTTTGCACCCAAAGGCAAAAAGAAAGCTGAAAAAACTGATAAAGCTGATAAGGCTGATTAAGTTAAAACTCCAGCCTAAAAGAGTAATAAAAACCCAGCCATCTGGCTGGGTTTTATATCTTGATCTAAATAGGTAAATAATAAAAATTTCCATCGCATTTTCACTGCTCACATCAACATTTCACCGCTGGTAGAAAAACTCCGGATATAGCGAGGCAAATTCATCCTTTCCGTACCTTAGTTCACTTAATTTCACCACCAAAATAAAATACATGCATCAACTCTTTTCCCGTGTGAGTTTTGCTTTTATTGCAGCTTCTTTTTGTACAGTTGCGATTGCTCAACCTAAAGCTGATACAACGAAAAGCCCCCTGACAGGGCCCCGTTCGTCATCAGGTCCCAAACCTTATAATGAGATAATTACTAACAAAGCTGTTACTGATGAGGGCTTATTTAAAGTACATAAAATTGAGGACAAATATTATTTCGAAATCGGGGACACAATGCTTGGCCGTGAGATATTGGTCGTGAACCGTATTTCGAAAGCAGCGGCAGGTATGAGGAATGGATTTTTTGGATATGCAGGTGACCAGGTAGGACAGAATGTTATACGTTTTGAAAAAGGGCCCAACAATAAAATATTTCTGCGGAATATTTCTTTTGCCGAATATTCAAAGGATTCTACTTCGCCTATGTTTACAGCCGTAAATAAATCGAATGTGCAACCCATCGCGGCCGCATTTGATATAAAAGCATTAACCAAAGATTCATCGGGCAATGTAATTGATATAACAGAATATATTGGCAGCGATAATGATGTATTGTTTTTTAGCAGCCAGATTAAATCGGGTATGCGGATAGGTTCTCAACAATCAGACAAATCGTATATAGTAGGAGTAAGATCGTACCCTCTCAATATTGAAATCAATACTGTAAAAACATATAGCAGGATGCCGGCCCCAACTGCAGGAGCCGCCCCTTCATCAGCCGGTGGCAATATCACTATTGAAATGAATAGCTCACTTGTTTTGCTTCCAAAAGTGCCTATGAGAGCCCGGTATGCTGATCCACGGGTTGGATATTTTACAATTGGATATACTGATTTTGATGCCAACCCACAAGGTGTTGAAGCCGTGAGATTAATAAAAAGATGGAGGCTGGAACCTAAGGATACAGATCTTGAAAAATATAAAAGAGGTGAATTGGTAGAACCTAAAAAGCCGATTGTATTTTATATCGATCCGGCTACTCCAAAAAATTGGGTGCCTTATCTGATACAGGGGGTAAATGATTGGCAGGCTTCTTTTGAAAAAGCCGGTTTCAAAAATGCCATTATTGGGAAAATGGCCCCTAGCAAAGAAGAAGATCCTGAATGGAGTCTGGAAGATGGCCGTTATTCAGCTATCGTTTACAAACCTTCAGACGTAGCGAATGCAAGTGGTCCAAGTATCAGCGATCCACGTAGCGGAGAGATCATGGAAAGCCATATTAACTGGTACCATAATGTTATGGAGTTGATCCATCATTGGTATTTTGTGCAATGTGCCCCGGTTGATCCTGATGCAAGAAAAATGATTTACGATAACGACTTGATGGGCCAGTTGATCCGTTTTGTTTCATCACATGAAGTAGGGCATACTTTGGGCCTCCGCCACAATTATGGTTCCAGCTCCAGTGTTCCTGTAGAAAAATTGCGTGATAAATCATGGGTAGAAAAAAATGGTCATACTCCTTCAATAATGGATTATGCCAGGTTTAATTATGTAGCACAGCCTGAAGATAAGATCAGCCGTGCAGGCTTGTTTCCACGGATTGGTGATTATGATAATTGGGCAATTGAGTGGGGTTATAAAATATTGCCCCAATATAAAGATGCTGATGATGAAAAAACACATTTGAACCAATGGGTTATCGAAAAATTAAAAGATAATCGCTTGTGGTTTGGTACAGAAACCAATCCTGATGATCCCCGCTCTCAAAGAGAACAGGTAGGAGATGATGGCATAAAAGGCGCTATGTATGGTATAAAGAATTTGCAACGAATTGTTCCCAATCTTGATGAGTGGACAAAAATGCCTAATAAAGATTATAGTAGCCTTCGTGCCATGTATGACCAGGTTACTGGCCAATTTTCCATGTATATGAGCCATGCGGCCAAATATATTGGTGGCATAATGGAAACACCAAGAATGGTTGAAGAAAAGGGGCCGGTATATGAAATCATTTCAAAGGCTAAGCAAAAAGAGGCTGTAGATTTTCTCAATAAGCAATTATTTGCTACGCCAGGCTGGTTGATCAATAAAGATATTTTCGATAAGACGGGAATAAATGCTATCAGCACGGTAGGAGGGTTGCAGGATGCTATTTTAAACCGTGTACTTTCTACCCGTAGTTTATCTAAACTTATTGATGCAGAAGCAGCACAAGGTAGCGGAGCTTATTCTATTACGGACTTGTTTGCCGATTTAAAAAAGGGTATCTGGACAGAATTGCCCGGTAGATCGAAGATTGATGTATATCGCAGAAATCTGCAAAAGTCATATATCAACATATTGGATGAATTGGTTAAGCCACCGCAAAGTGGGAGTTCATCTGGTATCATCATAATGGTGCTTGGAGGCGGGTCTACAACAAGCACGGAAAAATCGGATATCATGAGTGTGGCAAGAGCCCATCTTACTTCACTTCGGAATGAGATAAAAGCTGCTTCAGGTGGAGTATCTGATCAAATGAGCCGTTATCATTTACAGGATATTGTGGTACGTATTGATAATGCATTGAATCCCAAGTAATAAAATGTTTTTTAGTTAGTCTTTTACAATGAGGGTCAGGATAAAGGGCTCTCATTTTTTATTTTTGAAATCCTCTTGCTGCTAATGGTGAGTCCATTATCTTTGCAGCCCGAAATCCTGGGCTATATTGGATAGCAAAGGAAAGTTCTTACAAATTCGGATATTTCCTGAAGAGGTTCGACAAGGATCCCCCGGTGGGGAACGCCTCAAGGGTATAATTATTAATACTGGGTAAAATGCCTAAAGTAAAAACAAATTCCAGCGCCAAAAAACGCTTTAAAGTAACGGCCACTGGAAAGATCATGCATCAGAAAGCATTCAAACGTCACATTCTGACAAAGAAATCAAAGAAACGTAAACGTAACATGAGATTGGATGGCACCGTATCCAAAACTCACGTTGATTTTGTAAAACGCCTGTTAAGATTGAAGTAAGAAGTCTGAAGTCAGATGTCTGACCTCCAACTTCCGGCCTCAAACTTTATACTTTTAATTTTAAATTCTTTAAGATATGCCTCGTTCAAAAAATGCAGTAGCCTCAAAGGCACGCCGCAAAAAAATATTAAAACAAGCCAAAGGTTTCTATGGCAAACGTAAAAATGTATTAACCGTTGCCAAGAACGTAGTAGAAAAAGGGATGACTTACATGTTTGTAGGTCGTAAACTGAAGAAAAGAGAGTACCGTACGTTATGGATTGCCCGTATCAATGCAGCTGTACGTGCAGAAGGTATGACCTATTCCGAGTTCATCAACAAACTGAACAAAAAAGGAATTACTCTGGATCGCAAAGTATTGGCTGATCTGGCAATGAACAATCCTGAGACCTTTAAGGGCCTTATTGACCAGGTGAAATAAATAGTGCTTGTATGAGCTTATATAACCGTTCCATATTGTGGGGCGGTTTTTGTTTTTTACGCCTTTCTGTTATATGTATAGGCTGTCTGAAATTATTTGCCTGAGATTTCTCTAAAATTCTACTTTTGTCCCGTTAAAAAATTTGGCCTGATCAACAACACCCCCATTAAGTTTCTCAATGACAAACTCTTACCAGGATCTCGTTCAGCAAACATTTAACTTTCCCCAGGAAGGTTTTGAAGTTAAAGATGAATATTTACAGTACAACGGTGTAGATATAAAAGCGTTGATCGATAAATATGGAACACCTCTTAAACTAACCTATCTGCCCAAAATAAGCATGCAGATACAAAAGGCAAAAACGATGTTTGCCAATGCTTTCAAAAAACATAAATACGAAGGCAAATACTACTATTGTTACTGTACAAAAAGCTCCCACTTTTCTTTTATTGTAGAACAGGCATTGAAAAATGAAATACACCTTGAAACTTCCTTTGCTTACGATATTGATATTATCAAAAAATTATACGAAAAAAGAAGATAACCAAGGATATTCATATCGTCTGTAACGGATATAAACAAAAAGAATACACCAGGAGAATCGCCAGTCTTCTGAACAGCGGGTTTACCAATGTAATACCTGTACTGGATAATAAAGAAGAGTTGAAGGAATATGCTAAAACGGTAAAAGTCCCTTTCAAATTAGGTATCAGGGTAGCTGCGGAAGAAGAACCAAATTTTCCTTTTTATACATCAAGATTGGGAATTCGTGCTAAAGATATTTTAGAATTTTATGTTGACAGGATAGAAGGGTATGAAAGTAAGTTCCAGTTAAAAATGTTGCACATCTTTTTGAACAAGGG
>CAMLEX010000202.1 GCA_946479055.1 uncultured Bacteroidota bacterium
TATTTCTCTTTTTGTAAGGAAGATCGCCATCAGGTTCGTCCTGGGTACAGCTATCGTTATTATTTTTTGCTGGTGGAACATTTTGGGATGGACGGGACTTCTTTTATCAGAATCACTATCATTCAGCTTTCTATTTATCTGGTTTTCCACTTTCCTGTTGTATTGTCGCTTCAACAACCGGGCCTGGCTTTTCATCCACATGGTTGCAGCAGTATTGCTTTCCTTTACCCGGGATTCGTGGCCGGTGGTGCTGATCCTGTTTTACACGCTTACTTATTCTATTGTTTTTTTTAAGAACGTATATGGCCAGGCTGAAGGAAATTCTTTGTATTTTCCTTTTGTATTATATAGGCTTCCGCAACAATGGTTCAGACTCACCCTTTGTCCGAAATTCCAGTTTGACATCAGCACCGTTTTCGCCTGAATATTTACCATCAAAAACAATGTGATTCTCTCCTTTTACCAATTGAGGTAAGGGTTTAGACAATGTAATAGTCTGTAAAAGTTTCCATTGCTTGTCGTAAAGTTTTATCGATTGCCCGTCGCAAAACAAAAACTGGTTACGCCTTAAAGATATCGGTAATTGCAGGGCATCTTGCTGATTGATTGAAATGCCCGGGTTATCAAAGGTCACATCCGGATCGCTATCCTTTGTGGGAGCAAGATTA
This sequence comes from uncultured Bacteroidota bacterium, assembly GCA_946479055.1. The sequence goes on from CAMLEX010000202.1 coordinate 669, forward strand.
ATTATAAATGACACAGCCTGGGATGTAGCAGGATTGTTGAATTGAAAAGAGGAATAGGTTGGTTCGCCGGGCTGTTTTATTTTTTGATCATGTACCAAATAAGCATTATAAACTGGCTGTAACTGGTACTCGCCACTACTTGTTACTTGCAGGTGAAATTCTCTGGTAACATCCTGCATTTTTTGTTGTTGTGATTCTGTAAACAGTCCTTGCAGTCTTGCATTTTCCCATGTTTTTATCGTCTGTAAGATTTCATCTTTTCGTCCGTGCTTATTTAACGTTTCAATACTTGTAGCCAGGGCAAAACCTGCATTAAAACCAGCACCTCTGGCTAACATCCACTCAATATCCTCCAATGAAGTTTCAGCCTTCAGACTAAACCAACCAAGCATCGAAGGCATAAGATTGCGACGAAAGAATTGTTGATTCTTCAGGCGTAATTGCAAATGGCTTTCGCGAAAGCCCGCATACCAGGGCTCGCCCCAATTCATACGGGTATAAACATGCCAGAAGAAATGACCCGGGTTACTTGCATCATTAGTTACCTTACCCTTTAACGCTGGCTTCAGGTTGTCGAACCAGGTCTGGGTGAATAATTGTTTCCCATAATCACCCATACCTTCACTCCAACATCCTTCCAGGCCATCAAACGATATTTGCATTAAGCCTGTTTCGTTAAACAAGCGGGCAAGTGTTTTCGCTATCTCCTGGTCTAATTCGTGGTTGCCTAAGAAAACCTTATAAGGATGATCCATCAACTTACCAATACTGTCGTTTATAGTATGAGCCGATGACTTTGTATTAAACGCCCCCCGTTGGCAGTTAAGCAGTTTCCATGGAGCCGAGGTTGAAACAGTTCCATAACGGATAATCTCCTCACCGATTACTGCTGCCTTCAACGTGTTATTCTTAAACTGGTTAAAAAAGGAAATGTCTTTGATAAAAATATCTTTTGTAGTTGCATCTATGTTTTCGGCTAGTTGCGAATAACCCACTTTTGCCAATCGTGCATCGGGAACCGGTGTTACATAAGCATCGTTAGTAGTAATGAAGTTTGAAAGTGTATGTAATCCGATGCGCATGTTTTGCGTTTTCGCTTTATCAATGCAAGCCTTCAAACTTTGCCAATTGTTGGGGAATTCCTTACTCTTTAATTTGAAGTGTCCCCAGGTTTCAAAAGGATCACCATGATATAAATAGCGTAAACCAGCCTGGCTGGTAAGATCCATAGCTTCGCTCAAATTGTTTTCACCAAAATCCATAATTAAGTATGACTCGGAAGCGTGACGAGCTTGCTTACCCCATACACCATCGAGCATCGGATGCGGCAAATTTTCTTTCACTTCGATAGTTGCAATAGTAGAAAGAGCTTCCGAAGCCGGAACACCGAATAAGGCTATCTTGCTGCCGACTACGCCACCGTCTTCCGGATAAGCGGGTGAGAGGTAGCGATCATGGCTCCAATTTTCTATAATCCTTTCCTTACTTCTATTGCGACAATATGCTTGCAACGAGCTGCCATAAGGCATTGGTCTCGCCACATCACCCCGGAACAATTGCTTAGATAAATCATCTTTTAATATGTCTACTTTATTGCCTTCGGCAAATACATCATAGGAAGGCTGAATGTCGCTTTCTGCTGATGGGTATCCGCCAAGTGTTTTTATATTTAATGCTTGTATACCTATTGCAAAATCTTTATTCCGCACAACTCCTACTACTTCACCAATTGTATCCCCGATCGTTGTAGGATAAGGGCCCCATAGGATCAACTCAGCATTTGATGCATTGGATAGTTTCCTTAATTCGAAACTGAGATAAGCGGCATTTTGACTTATTTTAACAACAGCCGTGTTTTTATCGGGATAATACAAAGTGATCTCTGATGATTTTTTCTTCCATTCCAACCGTTCCGGGCTAATGATTTTACCATTGCGTTTTACACTTAGCAAAAACGAAGTTTCGTTCGCAGGTAAATAGCTTTTGTTGGAAGCCAGGGCAAGCGCTTCAATTAACTGGCCATCCCCATTAAAACTAAGTTTGAATGTTTTCGTTTGAAAAGAAATTTGTGCATTTGTAACAAAACTGCAGAAAAGTATAACTAACAAACTAACCAGGGCTTTCGATATTCTGTACTGCGTCATTTTTATGTTGTGGATTTAAACTATTTTTTATGAAGAGCTGATCGTTAAATTCAAAGATTTGAATGCTGATGAAATTGTTGGATTATTTTTTCTTATGGATTATCAAACTGATAAAATGGTTTCGCTTCAACCCATGTTTGCCCGGGTAATGTTCCCTGTACGCCTTGTTGATAAGTGTTCATCAATTTATTCCATTCTGCACAACGTGGATCAGACGCTTCGGCCAACTTACCCATTTCTCCTAAATCAGCACCAACAGGAACTGTAATCTTCATCACCAATAAATAGTCATACCGGTAGAGTACAATTTTTTTGTACCCGGCTTTTTTAAATCCGGCTTCCACCTCAGGCCACACTTGTGTGTGATAATCGAGATACTCTTTTAATTTCAATGAATCATGCACAAGGTTTACAACAAAAATTTTTTCTTCCGGCCGTTGTTGCGCTTTTGTTTCATTTTGTTTTTCAGAGCAACCGGTCAACATCACATTTGCATATAATACAGCAATAACAATTGTATAAGAAAATATTTTTTTCATTGTTTAATTTTTTATTTGTTGTTCGCCAGATGTGACTGTCCCCAAATTGCCAATTGTTAAAAAATGTTTTCATATTATATATCGGTTGTTCTTCACTACAAGATATCGGCAATCACCTAACGAAAAACAAAATAAATCGCCCCCATTACCAGGGCCAGTAAAGCCCATCTTATCCATACTGCTTTTGGTTGATGCCCGGCCTTTCTATTGGTTTCTACCAACGACGGAAGTGACTGCCGTTCATTTGGCTTCGTAAATAATGTTACCAATACGATTACTATTGAAAACACTAAAAATAAATAAACAGACAAAAGCAAAAAATGAGGCCAGAAACCTCTATACGGATAACCCAGCACATGACATAAACCCACAATAAGCGAAACCAAACCACCACCATACAAAACCGCTTCTGCAGCAATGCTGTTAACACGTTTCCACATAATACCTGCTAAAAAAACAACCGATAAAGGAGGCGCCAGTATTGAAACCAAACCCTGGCTTAATTCAAAAAAACCTTTGCCTGAATGAGAGTACAGGTAAGCAACACAAACCGCCAGTGCAGCAGCAGCCCAGGTTAGCCATTTGCCCATTTGCCGTTTACGCTCCTCATTCATGTCTTTAAATTGTACTACCACATCAAGCGTAAAAACGGTGCTGAAAGAATTAAGCCCGGATGACACGGTATCAATCAATGCGGCAATCAGCGCAGCGATACACAAGCCGAGCAGACCGTGCGGCATCAACTGTGTTACAAGGGTAATGTATGCATTATCGGGTTGTGCTGTGTCTTTAAACAGTACAAAGCACATAATCCCCGGAAAAATAAAAATCAACGGCATGATTATTTTTAGTGCCCCAATAAACATCGCCCCATACTGTCCCTCTTTCAAATCTTTTGCCGCCAATACTTTTTGTACAATGGTTTGATCGGCACACCAATAGTAAATAGCCACTACAGGATAACCGGCCAGTATCGCGATCCATGAATATTCAGGATCGGATGCGGGGCGAAACAGTTTCCAGTAATGATCCGGCACCGCATTTACAAACGCCTGCACACCACCAATTTTCTTCAATGCTAAATAGGTAAGAACAATGGAAGAGAAAATAATAATGAGCGATTGAAAAATACCCGTACGCACTACTGCTTTTAATCCGCCAATGGAAGTGAAGCTTGCGGCAATCACAGCCACAATGATAACCGATTTCATTAACGGCCATTGAAATATCTGGGAGATGATGAGCCCCCCGGCATACATGGCACTACCCAACCATACAAACAGAATGGAAATAAGACTGTAAATGATAAGAAAATTATACGATCGTTTTCCAAAACGGAGCAACAGGAATTGTGGTACAGTAGTTACTTTGGTTGCCATGTAATGCGGCAGGAAAAACATGGCCAGCAACATCAAAAATATCCAGGCAAGCCATTCGAAATTACTGCCCACTACGCCTTGCGAAAAACCAATGCTTGCAAAACCAATCAGCATCATGGGGCCAGCATTGGCACTGAAAAGCGAAAAACCTATCTGCCACCATTCAAGTGATCGGCCTCCCAGAAAAATATCTGAGGTTTGTTTTTTGCTTATATAAAATCCAAAGGCTAAAAGCAATACAACATAAACAAGCAATACAAGATAATCTACAGAAGCAATCGTTACATTCACAATAAATAAGATTAAGAATTACATAGTCACTACGGGGCGATATTTATCTACCTGATTATTTTGCCAGCATTTAGAAGCTACGATCAGATTTTTTTTTTGGCAAAAATCCCAGTCAATCCGAACAGGGACTCCTTTAATAGCAGGTAAATGAAGCATCCCTTGTTTCCATTCCGGGCGAACATAGAAATAGTCTTTCAGACCTGCATGTAGTGAATACAAAAATTCAACCTGACAGTTTTCTGCTGCAGAAGCAATAAACGGAGCAGTAAAAAATGGGTATCCGCCCGATGAGAATTCGATCTCCTCTTTAGCAGCAAGATCCCGAACCCGCATCCATTCGTTCACGCCACTTATTTGTGTTGGTATCGGTTGTAAATGACGCACCCCTGCATTCACTAAAGCAGGAAATACCAAAGCAGAACGCTCCGACTCTCCGTATGATATTTTTAATGCGGTGCTTTTACATAATTGTTCAATCTGATCGAGTGCTGCAGAATGCACAGGTTCTTCAAACCAGGCTATATCTACATTACCTGTAAGATCTATAAATTGCAATGCCTGTTCGCAATTCCATATTTGATTAGCATCAACAGCAAGCCTTACGTTCTTACCTAAAAGACTTCTTACAAATTTTACACGGTCTGCGTCTTCTTTTATTTTGGTTCCGAAATCTTTTCCCACTTTCATTTTATAACAATCAGCACCTGCATTCAGAAAGAAAGTGACTTCGGCCTCCAGTTCTTTCAGGGTATAATTGATACCTCCTCCACTGCCATAAACTTTTACCTGATTCCTCGTAGAATTAAGGTATTGATGAAGCGGTACCCCCTTTCGTCTTGCCGCTAAATCATGCAGGACAACATCTATTTGTCCTAACAACGCTGATGCTGGTCCACGAAAGCCTTCATTACGTATCGACCAATACATGCGATGATACATCGTTTGATAAGAAGCATTGTTGCTATGAAACAAAATTGGCAGCAAACAGTTTTCAAAAATATTATTGTAAGAATGAAATACCGGAGCTTCGCCAGTAAAGCCCTCTTCATCTTCAAGGGTGAGGATTGCAATACCAAAACTGTGAAAAGGTCCCATCGAAGCATCTTCAAATGGAGTAATCGCTTTAGTCGGCTCCAGGATGCGAATCCTGGCCCTGGTTATATTAAAAACTTCATCGTCTATTTTATACATGTATCTTCCTTTTATTAATACTATCTATTATTTCCAAAAACAGTGTACCAGGTAATGGCCCATCGTCAAAATCACTGAGCGTATCTTTTAGTTGTTCACGATTGGATGCCCCGATCACAATGCTAAATGCCTGTGGGATCGATAATAAAAATCTATGTGCAAGTGTGTGCAAAGCCATACTATGGCGGTCGGCAATATCTTTGACTATTATGGCCGCATCAACATACTTCTCATCAAGCCATGCCGGACGATTGGTTGTAAATGCTTCATAGTTACTGCCCAGCAATCCCATATTTAACGGGCTAGCAGCGAAATATTTTATCTGATTGCTAATGCAGAATGGAAGGTTCTCTTCTAATGCAGCAATGGAGCAGGCATTGAGTTTATTAAACTCCATCAACACTTCAAATATTTGCGGTTTCAGGTAGGGCAATAACCACAGCGGCGGATTGCCGCCTACTCCTATCTTCCGGGTGTAACCTTTTGTTTTAAATGTTTGTAAGGATTCAATTACCCTTCCAACTTCAGCAGGATTTATTGCATCAGGGTCGTGCAGAAATAAAACATCTAATTTCGATACGCCAAGTGTTTCTAAGCTTTGTTCTACACTACGTTGCATACCGGCATGGCTATAGTCATACAACCCTTCATCTGCTGCATAACATTTAAGCCTGCCTGCCTTGGTGCTGATCTGTGGTTTTTCGCCGGGCCATAGACGCAACGCTTCGCCTATATACAATTCTGCATCGCCATAGGCCGGGGCTGTATCAATGGCAGTAATTCCTGCTTCAAGCGCAGTGAGTAAAGTGTCAACAGATTCCTGTCGGTCTACTTTGCCCCACACGCCACCTAAACCGGCAGTACCCAGGATACATTGGTCTAAAGGAGTTTGTGAGTTTCTTTGACTGTCCATAAAATCAAATAATTTTCCCCGGCGATAAAGCTATTTGATTTTGTAGCTAACTATACATTCAATATTGCTTAATTCCTATGTTATTTTGCTTCTCTTTTGCAAGAAAATTTCCCGGACTTCAGTATACTATCAAACCCAACAAATCCAAAGAGTAATTATAAAAGGGCAAAATACTTGTATAGTACTATAACCGGATATTCTCATATGTGTTGCACCAATCATTGTTATACCCGATTCAGGTGCATACAAATAGAGTACGGATTCCTATTCAACTTTGATTACGGGAAGTTATTTTTTTAGCTATTGATTAAAAGACTCTTGTGCTTTCGGGTATTCCTGAAGAGGTTTATTAGTCAGTATTGATTACAACTTAAAATAAAAAGTCAGGTGGTAAAAACCACCTGACTGGTACTCGCAAAGTACCTTTCTGCTTAAAAAAACTGCTGCAATGCTTATATGAGAAACGCTTATTTTATTCTCTGTCCTTTTCTTCGATTTTCCCAACATTCGAAGATTATTGATAACCGGGATTTTGTTTTATAGCATCATTACTTCTCTTAATTTCATCCCGTGGAATAGGCATTAAGTAATAGTAATCGCCCTTCCATGGTTTTCTTACTTCTGCCTCGGCAATAACACCGTAGGTATAAGACAGCTTGCCTAACAGATCGCCTGGCTGGGCGCCGGTCCAGTCCATTTTTACACTGCTCAACCCACGAATAGGAATATCAATATTTCCGGGAGCTGCTTTCCAACGCATCAGGTCAAAGAATCGTTGGTCTTCCAGGTGTAATTCAATGGCCCTTTCGTTTCTGTAATCTCTTACCAGGTC
>CAMLEX010000203.1 GCA_946479055.1 uncultured Bacteroidota bacterium
TGGCTTATCCTTCACTTCCCGGTTCAGTATCGGAAACTGCTGACGGATGGCATATACATCAATGCCCTTTTGGATTGTTGAAGTTGCTATCATGCTATATTAAATTCAAGGCGTTCTGAAATCAGCCTGTCGACATATTCACGAATAGCCACCGGCTTTATGTGTTCCAGTATATCCACTGCAAATGCATGAAGCAATAAAGACCTTGCGTTTTTCTCGGTAATACCTCTTGACTGCAAATAAAATAATCCTTCTTCATTCAATTGACCCACTGTACAACCATGAGAACATTTTACATCATCAGCAAAAATCTCCAATTGAGGTTTAGTATTTACACTAGCAGTATCTGAGAGCAAAACATTTTTATTGGACTGATATGCATTTGTTTTCTGTGCATCACGCTGTACATATATTTTCCCATTGAATACAGCAGTAGCGTTATCATCTATTATCCCCTTGTACAGCTCGTTGCTGAAACAATTTGGTTTTACATTATCTACCAGCGTATGATTATCAATATGGCTTTGTCCTTTTTGAAAATACAATCCATATAAATGCGATTCGCAATGCTCTGCATCCAGTACTACGTTCAGATTATTACGAACAATGCCTCCATCCAGCGAAATAGTAACAGTATGTGTATAGCTCTTCCCCACCTGGCGGATATGCGTAGTGCTTACATTGCTGCTATGATTGAATTCATTCTGTATTTTATAATATTCCATCACCGCGTCCTTCTCTACTATTATTTCCATTACCTGGTTGGTGAAGTTTTCTTCCACACCGACAGTGGTATAGGTTTCTACCAATTGTACCCTTGCATTTTCACTTACATGCACCAGGCTACGGGGCTGTGATAAAATATTTGTTGTTCTGGCATCCGTAATATTATAGATGTACACAGGATGTTTCAGGGCCTGCCCTTTTTTTACATGAATAAATACGCCGCCCTGTACAAATGCCGTATTAAGCGCATTGATGCCGTCTTTTAAATAGTTGGCGCTATGTCCAAAATGCATTGCAACAATATCTTTGTATTCATTAGCCGCTGCTTCTTCCAATGGCATTACAATCAACTCTGCGGAAATAATTTTTGAAAGAGGCAAAGAAATTTTCCCATTTACAAATACCAGTTCATTGGCATGCTCATGACCCGGCAAACGAACTGCATCTACCTCCTTCGGGGTAAGCAAAGCGACCTTGTTAACAGGGAATTCATATTCTTTATTGAACAAGCTACTGACACGAGTATATTTCCACTCTTCGTGCTTTACAGTTGGAATTCCCATCTTACTAAAATCAGCAAATGCTTTATTCCGGATATTAACGAAGCCACCATCGGAATCCGCAGCTTGCAGTTGGTCAAACCGTTCTTTAAAATATTCTATAGTGTTCATGCTTTTTTTATTTTTTAGCTAAGAGGTAAAAGAGAAAAAGAGTATAAAAAAAATCGATCCTTTTAATTTCTTTTTCATGCTTCCTGAGCTAAGAGTTAGAAAGAGAAAAGAATTAAAAGAGTAATTTTTCCCCTTGCCCTTAGTTTTCAACTTCTATATTGGTCTCCTCCTTAATAAAATCATACCCTCTCTCTTCCAGCTCCAATGCTAGTTCCTTCGGACCCGATTTTACAATACGGCCATTATACAATACATGCACAAAATCTGGTATGATATAATCCAGCAAACGCTGGTAGTGTGTAACCGCCAACACCGCATTGTCCTTATTGCGTAATTTGTTGACTCCATTGGCTACAATGCGTATGGCATCGATATCCAAGCCTGAATCGGTTTCATCCAATACCGCTAACTTAGGTTGCAGCATAGCCATCTGGAAAATTTCATTGCGCTTTTTTTCACCCCCTGAAAATCCTTCATTCAATGAACGGCTCAGTAATGCCTGGTCAATATTCATCAATGCCATTTTTTCTTTCATCAGTTTCAAAAAAGATACTGCATCCAGCGACTCTTGTCCACGGTATTTACGAACTTCATTTACAGCCGTTTTAATAAAGTTGGTAGTACTCAATCCCGGAATTTCAACGGGGTATTGAAACGCAAGAAATAATCCTTCTCCGGCTCTTGCTTCAGGCGATAGGTCAAGCAGATCTTTTCCCAAAAATTCAACGGAACCTTCCAGCACTTCATATTCTTTTCTGCCAGCCAGCACAGATGCCAGTGTACTTTTACCGGAACCATTCGGCCCCATAATGGCATGCACTTCTCCTGCTTTTATTTCAAGATTAATCCCCTTTAAAATTTTTTTTCCTTCAATCCCTGCATGTAAGTTTTTAATCGACAACATATCTTTTTATTTAAAACATTGAATTATTAAATTATAAGGCAAATGTGAGTGATGATGAATAGGGAGCAAGACTCACTACTGACAACTCACTACTGACTATCCTACGCTTCCTTCTAAACTGATCGCCAATAATTTTTGTGCTTCTACTGCAAACTCCATTGGCAACTGGTTCATTACTTCCCTGGCAAAACCATTTACAATTAATGCCACGGCTGTTTCTGTATCAATACCTCTTTGATTGCAATAGAATATCTGATCTTCACCAATTTTTGATGTAGTTGCTTCATGTTCGACGATAGCCGAATTATTTTTCACTTCTATATACGGGAAAGTGTGCGCACCGCATTTATCGCCTAATAAAAGGGAATCACATTGAGAAAAATTGCGGGCATTGTTTGCCTTTTTGCTCACATGCACCAAACCCCTGTAACTATTATTACTGACACCAGCTGAAATACCTTTTGATACAATACGGCTTTTTGTATTTTTCCCCAGGTGTTGCATCTTGGTCCCGGTATCGGCCTGTTGGTGATGATTGGTAACAGCTATAGAATAAAATTCGCCAACAGAATTATCGCCTTTTAATATCACACCCGGATATTTCCAGGTAATGGCGGATCCGGTTTCTACCTGTGTCCATGATATTTTTGAATTATTACCCTGGCAAATTCCCCGCTTGGTTACAAAATTGTAAATACCACCGTTGCCTTCCTTATCGCCGGGGTACCAATTTTGAACGGTAGAATATTTTATCTCCGCATTATCCATGGTTATTAATTCCACTACTGCAGCATGCAACTGATTTTCGTCCCGCATAGGTGCAGTACATCCTTCGAGATAACTCACATAACTTCCTTCCTCCGCAACAATTAATGTCCGCTCAAACTGGCCGGTATTTTCTGCATTGATCCGGAAATAAGTGGATAATTCCATCGGGCAGCGAACACCTTTGGGTATATAACAAAATGAGCCATCACTAAATACGGCGGAATTCAGTGCAGCAAAATAATTATCGGTAATAGGCACTACTGCCCCCAGGTATTTTTTTACCAGTTCAGGATGTTCCTGTACTGCTTCGCTCATGGAACAGAAGATGATACCGAGTTCAGCCAGTTGTTCTTTAAAAGAAGTACCGATAGAAACGCTATCAATAACAGCATCCACGGCCACACCGGTAAGTCGTTTTTGTTCCTCCAATGAAATACCCAATTTTTCAAACGTTCTTCTCAGTTCGGGATCAATTTCATCTAGGTTATTGGGATTTATCTTCTGCTTAGGTGCAGAATAATAAATGATATCCTGGTAATTGATTTTCGGATATTTAATGTTTGCCCAGGTAGGTTCTTCCATTTTTAACCAATGCCGATAGGCTTTCAATCTCCAGTCCAGCATCCACTGGGGCTCATTTTTTTTGGCCGAGATAAACCGGACAATGTCTTCACTCAATCCCATAGGGGCTGCATCTGCTTCAATATCAGTGACAAACCCATATTTATAATCACTCAGGACTGTCTTTTCTATGGTGCTCAATTCTTCACTCATAACTGCTTTTTTGCTGAATCTTTCAATTTCTTTTTAAGGGACACAAAGATACAAATCCATTTATACAAAAAAGTATAAATAAAGGCTGAAATTATTCAGCCTTTAACAAAAAGGAAACGGATAAAGCAGTTTTTCGACTCGCCGGTTTGCCGATAATTTTTCAACAATTAGTGGTAAAATGCTGTAACATACACGTTTAAAAATCTTCTCCACCTATTAAAAGAAGGCACTCACAATTATAGTGCACGAATCGATTTTTCATTTTGTGCCCGTAGCCGCTGACAAAGAATTTTAATAAACCCTCTTGCTACCTCTGTACGATTTTCTAAAAGCTCATAAAAAGGTTCTTGTTCAATTCTGAATAACACACAGTCAGTGTTTGTAGTAGCACTTGCTGATCTTACCTCAGGATCAAGCAGGGCCAGTTCGCCAAACACTTCTTTTTCCTTCAATATTGCAAGCGTTGTACTTTCTTTATGGATCTTTACCTCGCCCTGGTAAATAATATACATACAATCGCCAATTTCTCCTTCCTGGAAGATAAGTGTATTTTGTTCATACTCTTCTTCCTGCATCAATGGCGCCAGGTCAGCCAAAATATGTTCAGGCGTGTCTTTGAAAATACTTAAGGATTTTAGTATTAGCACTTTCTCAACCAAAAGCAGGCTGTCTGAATTAGCTTGTGACATGTAGTAAAGTTAAGAAGTTGAAGAAGCAAATAATGCGGTTTCCCTGAGCAACTTGTTATCTGATTGAATATATTTCTTATACAAACCGGTGTCCAGCGGATGAACATACTTTTTTGAAATATACATGGAGCAGGCCTTGGTCCAGTTATAATACTGAATTGGTTTTTCTGAAAGTATTCTGCCCAGTATTTGCTCTACATGGCCGAATTTTTTTTCGGTAAAAAGTGAGCGTAGCGCATTGCAACGTTGTTCAACATCAATGGTTTCAAATAATATAGTAAACTGACGACCGATATCTTTCTTCACTGTCAACTCAATTATTTCCAGGGCATTTGCAATACTATCTTTATGGCGGGCATTAAGACCGTTTTTTACCTTGTTTATCTTTTCCCTGTCATACAAACAACCGAAAAGGCAAAGTAAAATTTCACGGATATCCTGGATCTCCTGGCTCAATGAGTTATTCAAAACATTGTACTGTCTCTCCTTTTTGATCAATCCTTTTTGCATATACAACAATTCAACTCCGTACACGATATACATATGAGCTATCGTTTCTAACAATTTCTGCGCATTACCACGGGCGGAATATCTGCACCGGTGAAGTGCTTTAATGGTAGTGGCATTATGTTGTGGTTGCTTTATTAATAATTCCAGCAAAAACTTTTTGGCTTTTTCCCCACCAATCTTGCCACATAGCGTAATTAATTTATCCCGCAGTTCTCCTGTAATTTTATCAGAATTGATTTCTTCTTTCAGGAATGGTATCGTTTTAACGCCGGCATTATAAAAAGCGGCCAGCGTTTGTTTTTCAAAAATGGCTATGTGATTGAATAAGGCGACAAGCGTTTCATTGCGACAGGATTTTCCTATAGCTTTTATGGCAGCCTCCTGTATAGTTGGATCCTCATCATTAATCAACCAGTCATGCCCCGGGTGATCATATTCATCTTTCACCTCACTCAATATTGATATGGCAATTTGCTTATCTTTTCCTTCTGTAGAAATCATTAACCGGCCAATCGCTTTTTCCGCCATTTCTTTTAGATGCATATCTGAATTACCCAGCATACCTGTAATAGCCGCTTTGCGCAATTCTGATTCAGGATGATTAAGATATTCTGCTAATCCCCAATCTTTGTCCCCAATTTTACAAAGGGTTTTCATGGCTTCGCTTTTTACTTCCGTATCCGCCTCATTTCGCACCATGCTTTCCAATTTTTCTTTAATTTCCGGACTTGCTTTCCTGATAAGCCTGAGTGCTTCCAGTTTTACCTGTTGCGAAGGATGATGCAATAATTCGGTTATCAAATCTTCTGACAAAGGATCAATTTTGCTGCTCAGCATCCTGAGAATATTGATCACTTCCAACCCGGAAGCCGTCATCATTTTACTCCTGATCTGTTGTTGAATTTCTTCATCATTAAGATCAAATTCTTCCCTGCTGAAATAACGGCTGCTGATTGTTTTTATAAGAATCTGCAGGTATTGACGGTTGACAAGCATAACGCCAACAATCCATAATAAACCCAGCGTCAGTAAAACATAGCATAAAAACATCAGGTCAACCCGATCATGCAAATACAATAAACCCAGCAGAAAAACCCCGGATAACAAGGAAGCAAATGGATCCATTATACCTTTTACTATATTATGTGCCCTTAATCTTTCATAAGTAGGCAGAGGCTGCATGAGAGTTAATAAAACAGGAGAATTGAAAGATGTTCTTAATACGTCAACCAGCATAGAGGCAACGCCAAAAAGATAAAAAATAAGTTTTTCATTCGTTGAAAAACTGCTCAATGTAACAATAGCTCCAATAAGCAAAAGCATGCCAAGGGGAGTGATAAATAAAGCCTGCCGTACGCCCCAGGAGGCAGTAAGACGACTGGTAAAAACCATTTTTGTAACAAAGGCTACAATCCGAAGGCTGGCATAGAAGAAAGCAATGAATCTGGCTAACGCAACATCATCATGATACGCCTTTCTTACTTCTCCGTAAAATCCATAATTGACAAGAATGATGCAGATGGAGGTTAGCAATGAAATAAATGCAATGCGCCTGATATAAGTATTGGTGACAATATTGGTTACCAGCCTGCTGATATTTTTCCCTTGCAGCTTGTTGTTTGTTTTTGCATGTGGTTTATGATGTGCTTCCAGGTGGTCGGATTGAAGAATACTTTTGAAAAAAGGAACTGAAGCCAGCATACATCCCGCGCCCATGAGCAAAAGATTTTGTGCACCGGTATAAGGAACAAAAATCAATGCAAGTGTATAACCAATAAACTTAGCTGGTATGTCTCCGGCGCTAATCACAGCAAACAACCGTTTACTCTGGCGAAGATCAAAGAGCAAGGCGGCAATACCCCAGAATTGCAGGTTATTCAAAAGATATAACACGTTAAACCAGGCCATCAACAAATAAAAGAACCAGTCATCAGGCAATGTATAATTGGCTACCCACAGTAAGAGGATGCTTGCAACCATTATCATTATAATGCCCAGGTTAAATCTCCTGAACTTCAGGGTATGCTCACAACGGGTATATATCAAGCCCGCAACCCATAGCAACAGAGCCGAATAAATCATTACCAATGGAAGCCGGGTAATAGGAAATTTCTCAAGAAACTGTGCAAAAGCGGAAGTGAAAAAGAAAGCAATTCCTGCACCCTGAAAAAATTGAAATAAGTATAACCGCTTTACAACCTTCCATTCATGAGGATAAACATTCAGCACCCTTAACCAGAAATTACCAGCGTTCATCGGCTTACTATATTTAAGGTTCTTATCTCAGCAATTTTTGTTTTAGCATTTCAAGGTGTTGCATTTTTATGGGGTAACGATCCTGTAAGGAACTGGAAGTAAAATAACTGTGGCTTTCAAAAAAATTAACCTGCAGCTGATTCCACTCCTCTTCATTATTAATAACGTGGTAAGCGAAAAATTCATTTTTCAGCGAATTACTTATGGCTTCAAAATCATCTCTGCCCAGGTAATCCAGATCAGCATCACAGATAATCTTCTCGGGCAAGGTCTGTGGCAATTGCGGGATTTTTGTAGCCATGATCATCCCGTTCATAATTTTCATTTCGTAATCTTCAAACTGGAAGCCGTCAACTATTTCATGCAGGATCAAACAGGACATTTCTTCATGTCCTTTGTATATGCGAAGAAACCCTGTATCATGAAAAAGTGCAGCAATCTTCATAAGCAGCAATAACCTGGCATCTGTAATTTTTTCAGCGGCGGCAATCCGTTCAACTTGTTGCAATACATCTTCTGTATGCGCCGGGCTATGATAAGTTAACCTTGGATCTAAGCCAGTGCGCAACATTTTAAAAACTTTTGATTTCAATTGCAGAAATCCTGATTCTGTCATAAAAAGACAATGCTGTACTAAATATAAGATATCC
>CAMLEX010000204.1 GCA_946479055.1 uncultured Bacteroidota bacterium
AGAAGGACAGATGGAAAAGATTGGGGAAGGGCTAGAAAAGATAAAACACAGGGAACACTAAACTATCTAAAATTAATATATTTTATGGCTGTTAAAGATGCGTTTATTGCGGAATTAAAATACGAAGCAGGGCTTACCAGGAAAATGCTGGAAAAAGTTCCAATGGATAAAGCTGACTGGAAACCACACGAAAAATCTATGACACTTGGGCGTCTTGCTACGCATATTGCGGAAACAATTCACTGGATTCCTGTTATTCTGCAGGCAGAAGAATTTGACATTGCGTCAAATCCTTCACCTAAAGGGCACACGGCTGCCGGTTCAGAAGAATTATTGTCGATCCTCGATAATAATTTAAATAAGGCCATAACTGCCTTATCACAGACCGATGATGAAACGTTCAAAAAAACATGGAGTGTGAAAAGAGGAGAGCAGCTGATAATGACTAGTCCCAAAAAAGTGGCCATTCGGGGATGGGCTTTTAGCCATCAGTTTCATCACCGTGGCCAATTATCTGTTTACCTGCGGTTGTTAGATATACCTGTGCCGGGCATGTATGGGCCAAGTGCAGATGAACGATGATCTTAATCTACAATAAAAAGTTTGCAGCCGGTTTTTGTTGAAGAACGGTGAGCTTCATTGTTATCTCCCACAAGATAGCATGTTCCGTCAGTGAGCTTCATAATACGGCCATCTTCCAGTTCTGTTTCCATTTCTCCTTCAAGGCAATAAAGGACATGGCCTTTTTTACACCAGTGGTCAGCTTTGTAGCCGGGTGAGTACTCTACCAGGCGAACACGGATATCATTCAGTATTTGTGTTTGCCAGTAGGCAACACCTGTATCTCCTTTATGTTCTTCTTTAGGAATAGAAGTCCAGTTGAAGGTTTGGAAAGGGAAAGATGTAATATTCATTTGATTATTTTTAATGGGCACTGATAGTTTCTACATCAGGAATACCTTGCAAATGCAGTACGATATGTTTATGATGGGCTTTTACCTTAAACTCGTTAATGATTTCTATTACATCGTAATCAATATAAACGCTATGAGCACCGTCAATATAAACGGTTGAGTGATCAGGGATTTTCTCCAGCTCATCTTTGAGTTTTTTCTTATTAATGAAGCTGACATTAATAGCCAGCCGGAAATAGTAATGAAGAGTATGCTCTTCTTTTTTAATTTGAAGTGTAAAGCCTGCTTTATAAGTGTTTTTAAAAATAAAATAAGCCGCATATGCTACCCCGATTCCTACACCGATCAGCAGATCTGTAAACAGGATAGCGACGGTCGTTACAATAAATGGCAGGAACTGCTCCTTGCCCAATTTATAAACCGATCGGATCATTTTGGGTTTGGCAAGATTGTAACCTGTTCTTATTAATATGACAGCCAATATGCAGTAAGGAATCAAATTCAACAGGGAAGCAATAAAGAAAGCAAATATAAAAAGCCAGATGCCATGAAAAATAGCTGAGAGCTTGGTTCTTGCGCCTGCTTCCGCATTCGCTGAACTTCTGACGATCACGGCTGTAATGGGTAATCCACCGATCAATCCGCTAAAAAAGTTACCTGTGCCCTGTGCGATAAGCTCACGGTTTTGCGGAGTGACACGATTATAAGGATCTATTTTATCCACGGCTTCAATGCTGAGCAAGGTTTCCAGCGAAGCAACCAGGCAAATAACAATAGCCGTTTTCCAGGTGATTGAATTAGAAAAGATAGCATTAAGATCAACCAGTTTGATTTCCGAAAAAAGGTTGGAGGATACATTAACAAACTGGGACGGCTTCAATGCCAATGCCGGAATATAATGCTTGAATAATAAAGCCAGTAATACGCCAAATACAACGACTACGAATGATGTTGGTAAAAATGAAAGTTTTTCTGCTAATGTTTTTTTCCAGGCAATAAGTAAAAGCAATGATGATATAGCAATAATCACCGCTCCGACAGAACTTTGGTAATAGATGTTTTTTACATGCTCAAAACCATGATTGAGAGAAAAGATATTGAATAACTCTGCTGTCCAGAAATCAGGTTTATCATAACCCAGCAAAAATGGGATTTGTTTGGAGATAAGGAGAATGCCAATTGCTGCCAGCATTCCTTTTATTACAGCGGAAGGGATAAAATGGGTAAAGCCGCCTAATTTGAAAACACCCAGCAACACTTGCAACAAACCGGCAATAGAAACCGAAAGAAAAAACAATTCAATACTGCCCATTTCGGTAACGGCTGATGCGCAAACAGCGGTAAGGCCGGCGGCCGGGCCACTTACACTTATATGTGATTTACTGATAAAGGCTACTATAATACCGCCAAGGATACCTGCCATTAAACCAGAATAAACAGGTGCATTGGATGCTAATGAAATGCCAAGACAAAGCGGTAAGGCAACAAAGAAAACGGTGATGCTGGCTTTGAAATCATGTTTAAGAAATGAAAGAAAATAAAATCGGGTTTTCCTGTTGATAATCTTCATAATGAATTGTTGGCCTGTTCTTAAGTATTCAGTATGGCGGCGAATCTACAATTCTCTCTATTTATTTACTATGATTTGAAGCAACGTGCTATTAATTTAAACTTCTTCTGTCCATTTATCCCTTTTATCCGGGCTGCATTTCCGTGGCGTAAAATTATTTCCACATTGCCCTATTATGAAATCTTCAGAATGCAATTATCTTTATCTATTTCAGCAAATTGTTCTATATCTTCCTTACGGGAAATGATCAGATTCAAAATATGCAAGGTTGTTTTGTTGCCACAAATTAAATGCACCAGTTTAGGCGGACATCCCTCCAGTTGGCTCCTTTCATCAAAATCATTGTCTTTAGTGAGAACAACAAAATCATTCTGTTTAGCAAAATTCCAAATGGTCAGATCGTCAGTATTCACACTTAATGAATCCCGGACATGGGCTGTACCAGGAAATAAGTCTTGTAATGGTTGTACCAATTTAAAAGAAAGATTATTGTCAATCAGAAATTTCATGCAGATTGTAATAAGCGGGTATGCTTCTCAGAATCTGCTGCATAACTAAGGCAGGCTTTAATGTCTTCTGGTGTCAACTCAGGGAAGTCTTCAAGAATTTGAGCCTGCGACATTCCTGCTGCCAGGTAACCAAGCACATCATAAACGGTTATCCGCATGCCACGAATGCAGGGCTTACCATTACGTTTTCCCGGTTCAAGTGTAATAATATTCGTGTAGTTTGTGACCATAAATTAAAAATACAAAATATTCCGGTCAAAAGGATCAGGCATCTTCCTTCCATTTATCCCTTTCATCCGGGCTGAATTTCCATGGCGCAAAATTATTTTCCACATTACCAAACATGGCAGCCCATTCCTGTGGCGAATTACTTTCCTCCATAACCAGGTAGCGGCGCAATTGCAGAATTATATCAAGTGGGTTAATGCTGACAGGGCATTCCTGCACACAAGCATTGCAGGTAGTACAGGCACGAAGTTCTTCTACCAGGATAAAATCATGCAGCAAAGTTTTGCCATCATCTTTAAATTCTCCATTTTTATTTATGTTCCGCCCTATTTCTTCGGCTCTGTCTCTTGTATCCATCATGATCTTTCGGGGCGAAAGCAATTTACCTGTTATATTAGCCGGACAGGCGGCCGAACATCTTCCGCATTCTGTACAACTATAAGCATCTAATAAATTTTTCCAGCTCAGGTCGGTAATATCTTTTGCTCCGAATTTTTTTGGCGGCTCTGCACTTCCATCTGTAGGAACCATTTCTGGTTGCATGGCATATAATACTTCATTCTGTATGGCAGGCATGTTTTCCATTTTACCCATTGACTGTAATCTTGCAAAATATGCATTGGGAAATGCCAGGATAATATGCAAATGTTTGGAATAAGGTAAGTAATTGAGAAAAGCAAAAATGCCGATAATATGCAGCCACCAGCAAGCCCGTTCCACCATCATCAGTCCATTATCGCCCATACTATTCAATAAAGGATGCAGGTATTGCGAAAAAATAAAATGGCCGGTAGGATGAGCAGCATAGTGTTCAAGCCCCCTTGTTTGAAGTAATGTATCGCTGGCATTCAGTGTAAGGAATAGGGCCATTAACACGATCTCTGTTATCAGGATATAGTTGGCATCACTTCGTGGCCATCCATCCAGGTCTTTGCTGATAAAGCGTTTTAACTTAAGAATATTTCTTCGGATAAGAAATATCAAACATCCCAGCAATACCAGCACGGCCAATATTTCAAATGAGTTGATGAGGAACGTATAAAATCCACCCAAAGATTGAGCAAATAAGCGGTGTGTTCCAAAAATACCATCCAGCACTATTTCCAGTACTTCTATATTGATGATAATAAAACCGGCGTAAACAAAAAAGTGTAGTACAGCTACCAGCGGATTCCGAAACATTTTCTTTTGGCCAAAAGCGAGGAGCAACAGGTTTTTCCAACGTTGTGACGGATTATCATTGATCTTTTCATCACGGCCCAATTTAATATTGCGGGTGATCTCTCTTGCTTTTTTTGAAAACAACCAGACGGCTACTACGCTAATGAGGATGAATAAAATTTGTTGTGCTATTTGCATGGTGTTTCAATACAATCGCTAATTTACGGGTTGTATTTTAAATGATTCAAATTGTATGACAACTCTTGAAAAGAAATATATCCTGAACCAAACAGTAGCTGAACAGAAAATGCGCCGGATGGCACTGGAGATCATTGAAAACAATCACGAAGAACCAGAACTTATCCTGGCAGGTATCCGTGACAGCGGAGGTGTAGTGGCAAGAAATATACAACGGATGATAGCGGAAATATCGCCTGTAAAAACCCAATTGATCTCGGTATCACTTGATAAACGGATGCCACAGGAAATTATACTTAATCCTGCCATTGATTTTACTAATAAAGTGATCATTATTATTGATGATGTAGCTAATAGCGGAAAAACATTGCTGTATGCTTTAAAACCTTTCCTGGAGTATTACCCTAAAAAAATACAATCATTGGTTTTGGTAGAGCGTAGCCATAATTCCTTTCCTGTGCACTCTGATTATGCGGGTCTTTCGATTGCTACCACACTACAGGAACATATATATGTTGAAGTAGATGGTGATAAAGTAATGGGAGCTTACCTGGCTTAACAGCGAAGCGGGGTCATTCATTTGTCATTTTCTGCTAATTTATTGAAACGGTGCATCAGCTATATCAGCGGGTTTGTCTTTTGCAATAAGAAGTATAGATTGCAGTATGGAAACTTTTTTTCATACTATCACAGAAGAAAACAAATCAACGCTGAATAAGCCCACAGATTCGGACGTCGTATATTATTCTGAACTGAATACCTGGCATACGGAAAATTCGTTTCGTAGTTTCTGCCTTAAATATGTTGTAGACCACAGTATTCATTACAAAGTAGGATCGAAAGAACATACCGTTAGTGCAGGTAATTTTTTGCTTGGCTGCAAGCAACCTGGCGTAAACGCTTATTTCGAATCAAAACAAGTGGTTAAAAGTATTTGTATAGATATCTGCCCGGCCACTGTAGCTGAAGCTTTTACCGTTTTAACCGCACAGGATGATTACAATTTTGATAATTACCTGGCAGGTTATTTTAAAACGCCTTATTTCTTTGAAACCGTTTGCCCTGTTGGTGCAGCGCAGTTTGGCAATAAGCTGAATGATCTTGTAGCTGCCATTATTAATGGAAGCGCTGATCAGTATGTTGACAAAGAATGGTTCCTGGACCTCGTAGAAAAGATCATTTTTCATGAGTATGGAAATTACCTGGCATTAAATGGCATACGTTCCGTTCGTTTGGAAACAAGAAAAGAAATTTTTCGCCGGCTTAAAATGGCAAAGCAATACATGGATGATGCCTTTCTTGAAATTAAAGAGATAAGCCAGGTTGCTGCCGTTTGCAATATGTCGGAGTTTCACTTTTTCAGATCTTTTAAACAGGCATTTAATATCACTCCTTATCAATACCTTTTAAATAAGCGGCTTCAACTAGCCAAAGAATTAATTATGGCAGGTAGCCTGTCCGTCACAAATATTGCGGCTCATTGCAATTTTCCTGATGTTTTTACTTTCAGCAAGGCTTTTAAACGGCAATTCAATATTGCCCCTTCTCTTTATTCTGTTGTGGATAGGTAAAAGATATTTTTTGTTTTCCTGTATTCGGCAAGTAAGCAGTTTATGACAAAGATTTTGATCTTCTCCTGGTTAGTTTTACATCAGTTGAAAAAAGCTGGTAATGATCAAAACGGTTATCATAGAAGATGAAAAAAAGATTGCTGAAGAGTTCGAGACGATGTTATTGAAAGCTTCAACAGAGGCGGAAGTGCTGGCAACTTTCTCAACAGTGCGTGAAAGTGTTGCGTATTTCTCTGTAAATAAAGCTCCCGATCTTATTTTTTCGGATGTGCAATTATCCGATGGTTTGTGTTTTGATATTTTTAACCAGGTCAATATCGTAAGTCCCGTAGTATTTGTAACCGGTTACGATAAATTTATGCTCAATGCTTTTGAACATAATGGGATTGATTACCTGCTAAAACCAGTTGATGAAAAAGACCTGGGAAGAACCCTTGCAAAATACAAAACATTAGAAAATCATTTTGGTGATCATTCTTTCATTCGTTCCTTCTGGCAAAGAACTAAAACAAGATTGCTTGTCAGGAAAGGAATTGAAAACATTTCTTTGCCTATCCACGATATAGCGATTATTTACACAGAGAATAAACTGGTATATGTGATAGATAAAGAAGGAAAAAAATATATTACCGACAAACATCTGGGGGAATTGGAGCAGGAATTGGATGAAACAATTTTTTTCAGGGTCAACAGGCAGTATATTATTAATATTGGTTTTGTAAAAAGTTTCAAAGCTTATGAAAAAGTAAAACTACAGGTAGATCTTACCATGTCAGAGCTGCATCATCATATTGTCATCAGCCAGGAAATGGCTCCCTGTTTTCGCAAGTGGATCAGCGAACTCTAAAATTTTATTCCTACCAACTCATGCAAAATATTTTATTGCTGCCTATTTCAATTTTTTCTTTCCTGAATTGTTTCTCCCAGCTGAATGAAGCTAATATGTTTAGAGGAAATGCTACACATAACAGTTATGCGGCTGTGGCGAATGATCTTGTTTATGATACAAAGGCATGGCAGTTTTTTGCCGGTGCACCTGTACGTTCTACTCCGCTTATCAGTAATGATATGATCTATTTTGGTACTACCAAAGGCGATTTTTTTGCTATTGATAAAAAGAAGGGGCAGGTAAAATGGCAATACAGTACCGGCATGGCCATTAACTCATCCGCAGCCAGCCAGGGTGAAAAAATCTTTTTTACCGATAACAGGCAAACTCTTTTCTGTTTGAATAAATCAACCGGGAAAAAATTATGGGAATTTAAGATGGGTGAGAAAATAGCCTACCCCTGGCGGTTTGATTATTATTATTCTTCGCCGGTTTTGTATGAAGATAAATTGATAGTAGGTGGTGATGACGGTTATTTATATAATCTCTATCAACGGGATGGAAAGCTAGCCTGGAAATTTAAAAGCAAAGGATTAGTGAGAGCCACCGCAGCTGTATACAATGGAATGGTATTGTTCGGAGATACAGAAGGAATATTTTATGCCCTTGATCTGAAAACAGGTAAGGAGAAATGGGTTTTTAAAGTAATAGGAGAGCCGATGAAACTGGAAGAATTTGGATATGATCGTAAAGCTATTTTGGCAGCAGCAGTTATCAGTAAAGGGAATATTGTTTTTGGAGCAAGAGATGGCTACCTGTATTGTTTGAATGCTACTGATGGGAAACAATTGTGGGTGGTGGATCACCAGGTATCCTGGGTTATTTCTACTGTTGCTATCAAAGATTCTTTCGTAGTTACAGGTACTTCGGATGGCAGGTTTGTTCAGGCTGTTAACCTGGA
>CAMLEX010000205.1 GCA_946479055.1 uncultured Bacteroidota bacterium
AATAACAACATCAGGCAACTTGCTCCCAACAATAAAGCCGTTGACAAATTCGCTGGTGCGATCAACAAGCAAACAATAGCAACAGGAACCATCACCGGTAAAAATCCCTTCTTAAAGTCTTTGATGACATCCTGTTTTTTACTTAACAACCGGGCCAGGTACATAAACAATGCGAGTTTGGCCAGATCGGAAGTTTGCATCGTCATGTTGATCAACGGTAGCCTGATCCAGCGGCTACCTTCATTCATTCTTACACCAAAAAATAATGTATAGATCAATAAAGGAATAACCAGCAGGAACATGATCGTAGCTATTCTTGAATACAAAGTATAATTAACAAGATGTGCAAAATATACTACCAGGATACCGACAACGATAAACGCAACTTGTTTAAATAAATAAACTTCCGTATTACCCTTATAATTTTTATAGGCCAACGATCCGGTGGCACTGTATACCGCCAGCAATGAAACCAATGCCAACAACACCACCAATGCCCAGATCACTTTATCTCCTCTCGTTTTACTGAGTAGTTTGCGGGTATTGAAATTCCCCATTTCACTGAATCGTATATCTCTTGTTACTTCCATTTTTCGTTACTCGTTACTCGTTGCTCGTTCCTCGTTACTCGTTGCTCGTTATTCGTTTCTCGTTAGCCGCTCAACTGTCAACTATCATCTGTCAACTTTTTTTATAACTCCTTCACTGCATGCTTAAATTGATTTCCCCTGTCTTCATAATTTTTAAACAGATCAAAGCTGGCACAGGCCGGGCTTAATAAAACCACATCGCCTTTAGCTGAAAAATGAAAAGCCGCCTGCACTGCATCTACAGCATTTTCCGTGTTTACAATTGTGCTCACTATATTTCCGAAAGCTTCATGTATTTTCCGGTTTTCGGTTCCCAGGCAAATAATTGCTTTTACTTTTTCTTTTACCAATTCTTCAATGAGCGAATAATCATTTCCTTTATCTACACCACCCAGGATCAGGATCGTTGGTTTAGTCATACTTTCCAACGCATACCAGGTCGAGTTGACATTTGTTGCCTTACTATCATTGATAAATTCTACACCGCGGATTGTTGCTACCGGCTCCATGCGATGCTCCAGCCCCTGGAAATCCTGCACCGCTTCACGGATCTTTTCTTTGCGGATGTCCATTGTTGATCCCGCTACACAGGCTGCCATGGTATTATATTGATTATGTTTTCCTTTCAGGGCAAAATCATATACACTCATACTTGTAAAATCTTCTCCTGTTCTTACGTACATGTCCCCGTCCTTAATAAATGCTCCTTTTGCTAGTTCTGTTTTCATGCTGATTGGCAGTTGGTTTGAGTGAATATTGTACCTGTTAATATATCTCATCGTTATTTCGTCATCGGCGCAGTAGATGAAATGATCACCAGGCTGCTGGTTCTCTGCAATGCGAAATTTGCTATTTATATAATTTTCGAAATTGTAATCGTAGCGATCCAAATGATCTTCCGTAATATTGGTCAATATGGCGATATCAGGTCTGAATGTTTTGATATCATCTAATTGAAAACTGCTGATCTCTGCTACATACAACGGTTTTGGATTCTCTGCTATCTGCCTTGCAAATGAATAACCAATATTGCCTACCAATGCACAATCCAGTCCCGCTTTCCGGCAGATATGATACATTAATGCAGTGGTTGTCGTTTTCCCGTTACTCCCGGTAATAGCAATGATCTTACTATCTCCTTTGAAGCGGTAAGCCAGTTCAATTTCACTGATGATTTCAATACCCCTGGCCCTGATCTTTTTCACCATTACATTTTTCTCCGGGATGCCCGGGCTTTTCATCACTTCATCAGCATTAAGAATTCTTGTTTCATCCTGCCTGCCTTCTTCAAATTCAATACCTGCGTTTTGGAGTTCGCTACGATAATTATCCTTCAAAGAACTTTCGTCTGAAACGAATACATCATATCCTTTCTGCTTTGCAAGAATGGCGGCTCCTACGCCGCTTTCTCCTCCTCCTAAAATGACTATTCGCTTACTCATGCGTCTCTCCTTCTTCCCCAGATGTATCAGGGACCGGGCTTTATAATTTTTCATCTTCTGCATTATCTTTTCGCAGAAGAAAATAATGAAACATTAGTTTCTCATTGGTTCGGAAAAAATTGGTTCTTCACAAGTATCAACTTTGGAAATTTCTCACAATTTCTTTGCATCAGAGTTAAATCTTCAAAGGGGTTCGATAGCAGTTGGTGGTTTCTCAAAAAGCCTTTCTTAGGCAATAACCTTTCTTATCTTAATTTCAACGTTACTATACTTAATACCACACACAACACTGTCACTATCCAAAACCTCGTTACGATCTTTGCCTCATGATATCCTTTCTTCTGGTAATGGTGATGCAGGGGACTCATCAAAAAAATCCTTTTTCCCACTCCATATTTCTTCTTCGTGTATTTGAAATAACTTACCTGCATCGTCACACTCAACACTTCTACCAGGAACACGCCGCAGAAAATAGGTATCAGCAATTCCTTATGAACAATAATGGCCAATGCCGCAATAATTCCTCCCAGCGTTAAACTTCCCGTATCACCCATGAATACTTGTGCCGGATAAGAATTATACCAAAGAAAACCGATACATGCACCTATCATAGCTGCAATGAAAATGGACAATTCACCCAAACCTGGTATGTACATGATATTGAGATAATCGGCAAAAAAGAAGTTACCACTGGCATAGGCAAATATGCCAAGCAAAACACCAATCAATGCCGAGGTACCGGTTGCTAATCCATCCAATCCATCTGTAATATTTGACCCATTTGATACGGCGGTAATAATGAATATCACAACCAGTATATATAATACCCATGAATATTTTCTTATACCTTCCGGCAATAGCTTAGTGTAATTGAATTCATGATTTTTTACAAACGGAATAGTGGTGATAGGTTCTTTTGTTTCTACAAAATGTTTTACCCGGTTGTTTACGGTTCTTGTCATAACAGTCGTATCACCAACCTCAGGCGTACCCTGGTATTCTCTCCAAATCCTTACATCATCATTAAAGTAAAGAACAGCCCCTACTGTTACCCCTAAACCTACTTGCCCTAATATCTTGAACCATCCCGCCAATCCATCTTTATCTCCTTTTTTATAAGCAACACCCTGCTGCTGGGCCATTTTCTTTGCCCTTAATTTTAAATAATCGTCTATAAAACCGATAATACCCAACCAAACAGTAGCTACCAGCATCAGGATGATATAGACCGTATCGAGTTTTGCCAGTAACAAAGTAGGTATCAAAATTCCAAGGATAATAATGATACCGCCCATCGTTGGCGTTCCCTTTTTAGTTTGTTCACCGGCCAGACCAAGGTCACGTACACTTTCACCCACTTGTTTATTTTGCAAAAACCTGATCAGCTTTTTACCATATACCAGCGTAATGAACAAGGATAACAAAATGGCCAGCAACACTCGGAAAGTAATGAACCTGTACAGCTCACTCCCTGGGAAGTTCATATCCTGTTTATCAAACCAATCAAATAAATGATACAGCATATTCGTATTCGTTACTCGTTTCTGGTTACTTGTTACTGGTCGTTTAAAGTTTACTTGTTTTATTCACAAGTCTTATCAGCGGTTCACAATTGAACTTGTGAACCTTAAACTTGTCAACTCGTCTCGTCTCTACTTATCTAACATTTCAAAAACTTCTCTCACCACTTCCTTATCATCAAAATGATTCTTCACTCCTTTTATTTCCTGGTATTTCTCATGGCCCTTCCCGGCTACCAGGATAATGTCTTCCGGCTTTGCTAAACTGATCGCTGTTTTTATCGCCTCTTTTCTATCCACTATTGAGATATACTTTCGTTTGGCTGCCGGGGGTAATCCTTCTTCCATATCCTTTATGATCTGCACCGGATCTTCACTTCTCGGATTATCACTTGTAAAAATCACTTTATCACTATGCTCACAAGCCGCTTCTGCCATGATGGGCCTTTTTGTTTTATCTCTGTCACCACCACACCCCACCACGGTTATCACCTGTTCAAATCCCTTTTTCAATTTTTTGATCGTTGCCAGCACATTCAGTAAGGCATCTGGCGTATGCGCATAATCAACTATTGCTATCAGTTTTTCTTTCGGCGATACCATATAATCAAATCTTCCTTCAGCACCCGTTAGTACACTCAGGCATCGTAACACTTCATGTTTATCTTCTCCCATACACACTCCCACACCATACGCTGCCAACAGGTTGTAGGCATTGAATTCACCGATCAACCTGAAATGAACTTCCTGGTCATTTACCAGCATCACTAATCCTGATAAACTATTTTCAATGATCTTTCCTTTAAAATCAGCTACGGTTTTCAAACTGTACAAATACTTTCCTGCATTTGTATTCTGCAGCATCACCGTTCCTCTTTTATCATCCGCATTGCTGATGGCAAATGCTGATGAAGGCAATGAATCAAAGAAGGCTTTCTTTACCCGGATATATTCATCAAATGTTTGGTGATAATCCAGATGATCATGCGTGATATTGCTGAAAACACCGCCTGCAAACTTCAACCCCATCACCCGATACTGGTGCAGAGCATGTGAACTAACTTCCATGAATACATGCGTACAGTCCTCATCTGCCATTTGCTTCAACAGTTGATTCAAACTGACGGCATCCGGCGTTGTGTGTGTAGCAGGTACAATTTTATCACCAATGTGATTTTCAACCGTACTTAACAATCCACATTTATATCCCAATCCTGCAAAGAGCTTGTATAACAAGGTCGCTATTGTTGTTTTGCCATTCGTACCTGTCACACCAATCAGTTTCATTTTCTCCGAAGGCTGACCATAAAAATTATGTGCCATCAATCCTGCAGCCGCTGCACTGTTTTCTACCTGCACGTACACCATTCCTTCTTTTAAAACTGCAGGCATTGTTTCACATACTACCGTTATCGCCCCGCTCTCTGTTGCTTTTTCAATAAACTGGTGACCATCTGTTGCCACCCCTCTTACTGCTACAAATAAGCTACCGGGTTTTACGTTCCTCGAATCGATCTGTACATCATTTATATCCACCTCAGTGCTTCCTGTCACTGACCTGATCGCTACTTTATATAGTATATCCCGTAATAACACGATAGATATTGATCCTTTTAAGTAATTAAATTCTTCAACTCAGTTCTAATACTACTTTCATTTCTTTCGACAATGAACTACCAGCTTCAATAGACTGGCTAGTCACTTTTCCTTTTCCTTTAACCGACACCTTTACTCCCAAACTTTCCAATAAGTACAAAGCATCTTTCAATCCCATTCCCTTTACATTTGGCATTACTTGTTTCTTAACTGAACCCGATTTTATCACCGGTTGATAATTGGTCGCAAATACATTGCTCCAATTTCCATTGGTTGCTGAATCCGTATAGCCAACATTCAACGTTGTAAATACATTCTTTATATCAGCAGTATTACCTGCATAGAAATAGGTTGAACTGTCTTTCTTTGCTACATAAATGTTTGGCGATTTCTGATTAACATACATGGCATACAGTTTTGTTGCAACTTCCCTAAACACAGGCCCCGCCAGCGATCCACCATAATGCACTGCTGCATGAGGTTTGCTTCTTATTACTACAATACAGGAATACTGCGGATCATTAGCAGGAAAATAACCTGCAAATGATGCCTGGTACACACCGGCACCATATTTAATATTTCCATCTGCCACGTGAGCTGTTCCTGTTTTTCCTGCTATTCCAAAAGGCATATCTTTAAAAGGAAGCCTTCCTGTCCCCTCTGTTATCACAGCCTCCATACTTTCTTTCGCAGCTTTTATTACCTCAGGTTTAGCAATACTTTCATCCAGCACCGTAGGCTCAAATTGTTTTATCATTATACCGTCCTGCTGAATGCTGTTTACCAGGTAAGGTTTCATCATCTTACCATTATTGGCTATAGCATTATATAAGGTAAGTGTATGCAAAGGACTTACCTGTGCCGCATAACCATAACTCATTGTGATCATATTCATTACACCACCTTTGTTTTTATCCAACGGAGCCAGCTGTGGCTTTGGAATATTAGAAAGATCTATAGGCGAACGAACATCCATATGATAACGATGTAAATAATCCCTGAACTCTCGCGGATTTTGTGCAAAAGCTTTATAGGCTACTTTACTCATACCTACATTCGAACTATGAGCAAAACATTCCTTTACAGTCAGCACCGCTTTAGGGGAGCGTTCAGCATCATTCACATTTCTTGGGCCCACCACCATCTGGCCTGCACTTCCTACTTCTACCAGGTCATTTAGTTTTGAAGAACCTTTTTCGAGAACAGCTAAAAGCGTAACCAGTTTTATTGTTGATCCGGGCTCTGTAACACGCAATGCATAATTATCATCTTCCCAATAACTGCCATCAGGTCTGCGACCCAGGTTGGCAATTGCTTTGATCTTACCGGTTTTTGTTTCCATCACTATGCAAGTGCCATATAAGGATTCACTTGACTCCATCATCTTTAGCAAAGCATTTTCTGCTATATCCTGTATGTTCACATCCAGTGTAGTGAAAATATCTTTCCCATTCTCCGGCTCTATCTGGAATCCTTCTATCGGAATAGCGCCACCGGCGGCATATCGTACAAGACGTTGTCCTTTTTGACCAGTCAATAAAGTATCATAACTTTTTTCAAGTCCCACATTTTGTTTTTTCATCTTTCCATTGCTTGCTATATGCTCACGGGAAAGACCAATCGTTCTGTTGGCCAGCAAACCAAATGGCGATAAACGTTTGCTGCTTTCTTCTACGATCACACCACTTTTATTTCTTCCCAATCTTACCAGGGGAAACTGGCGGAAATTTTTATACTGCTCAAATGATAATTTCTTTTTTAAAGAATAATAACGCCCTTTCTTTTTATACCCATCCAGCAATTCTTTTTTGTATTGTGCTGAACTTTTATCACCAAAGTAACTGGCCATTGCTATAGCAAATGAATCCACATTTTCTTTAAATACTTTTCCATTTTTATCCCGTAACCCATCAGCTCTGAAGTCCAAATAGATATCAAACTCCGGCAGCGAAGTACTCAGCATCTGGCCATCTTCGCTATAGATAGTGCCCCTGTCCGCATCCAATTCTACGATCCGCTGGTGCATACTATCACTCATACTACGCCAATGATCGCCCTGGAAACGTTGTATATAAAATGCCTTACCCAATATCAGCATGCTCAACAGCACCATGCCGATAAAGCATAGATAAACTCTCCATAATATGTCACGTCTTACTTCCATACTCTAAATCCCTAAAGGGACTTTTAGACTCTGTTTGCTTTATATCTAAATACATTTTGAAAAAAAACTATTATTCTTTAGTTGGTTATTTCCCTTACACCCCCTTTAGGGGTTGGGGGTAATACTATCGGCGATTCCACCAGCTCTTTCAATCCCAAAGGCTCAACGGCCTTTACCAGTTCGCTTTGTTTACTCCGGAACATCACCTCACTCTTCACCGTTTTATATTCATGTTGCAACTCTCGTACCTCTCTTGTCGTACGTCCAATATTTCGTACCGTTTTATCTGCCAAATGGCCATTGTAGATATATACAACTGCCAGCAATGTGAGAAACAAAAAGAAAGGCACCTGCTTTACAACCGATTGGTAATTCAGCCATTTTTTCCATCCCGGCCCTTTTTCTTTATTGATTGTTTCCTGATCCTTCATTGCTAATCGTCTTATTTGAAAAGTTTTGAATTCTACTTATCCAGTAATCAATTTCCCTACCAGACACTCTTATTAACTCACATCTCTCTACGCACCATTCACTTTCCTCATACCATCATTATTTTTTCTGCCACTCTCAATCTTGCACTTCGTGATCTCGCATTTTCATTCATCTCTTTTTCCGATGGCTGTATAGAT